>NZ_JAMYLZ010000005.1:0-267305 GCF_040318315.1 Mesorhizobium sp. M1227 | reverse complement strand
TGGATTGCGACGCCTGTGCCCTGAAGCCCAGCTGTTGCCCGAAGGAGCCGGCGCGCAAGGTGCTGCGCTCGATCTATGAGGGCGCGCGCGACATGGCCCGCGACATCGCAAAGACAGACGCCTACCAGACCTCACGCTATCAGCGGAAGAAGGTGGAGATGCTGTTCGCGCACCTCAAGCGCATCCTGAAGCTCGATCGATTGCGATTGCGCGGCCCCTGTGGTGCCCGCGATGAGTTCCACCTTGCAGCCATCGCCCAGAACCTCAGGAAATTGGCCAAGATTTGCACCCTCGGAACAAACGTCCGAGCCACTTAAGGCGAGGAGGTCGCGTCGACCTTAATCAAGACGCTTCGGTGCGAGTGGATCCACGGCTTCATCGCCGACTTCTTCAACACTATCTACCGATAGTCGCCGAAACGAGCAAATCGTGGACCGTCGAAATTGGTGTTTGAAATCAAGAGCGCAAATTTCTGACGGATCGCAAGAGGGTTCTTCGTCATGCGCAAAGGATTTGCGATAGCCAAATCAGCGAGTTACCATAGCTATGAACCATCGAGTGGGAATGAGGGGGAGTCTTAGCGAGCTGCCGAGAGCAGAGTGGCGGAAGCGATAATACCCCGGCAGATGTAGGCGATTGTCCTTGCATGGTGGCCTCTAGTCCCTCAAGGCGACGAGAAGGGCCATTCTCGGCGTTGAAAAGCAATTGCTCTTTGAAGACTGTGGCGCGTACAGCTATTTCGAAATCCCATGATTGCTATGAGAAGCTTTGCCCGAGCACCGCGCCGCACGAATGATGACGCGCAGCGCAACCAAATTGGGGAGGATTCAAAATATTAGTATGCGATGTTTGATTGTCACGGCTCATCCACTCAATCCAAGCCTTTGCCAAACGCTTTCGAACGCAGCTATCGACACCCTGGTGGATGCGAAGCACCAGTGCCGACATGTTGATCTGTATCGATCTGGCTTCTTCCCGGCTCTTACACCGGCGGAGCGTGCGAGCTACTATTCCGGATTCGAGACCACAGAGGTAGCTAAAGAGATTGAGGATCTTCTCTGGGCCGAGACTATCGTCTTGATTTTTCCCACGTGGTGGTTCGGACCTCCAGCTATATTGAAGGGCTGGTTCGACAGGGTATGGGTGCCTGGTATTGCATACGATCACGCAGCCGATCTTGGTGCCATACAACCGCGACTTCGCCAGTTAAGGAAGGTGGTTGCAATAACAACTTTGGGCTCACCTTGGTGGGTCGATTGGCTGATCCTCAGGCGGCCAGTGCGGCGTGTTCTCAAGACAGCTATTCTGAATACCTGTGCTCCTCAAGCCTCGCTTACGTTCCTTTCATTTTACAAGGTTGAAAGTCTGCCTAGGCAAGGCGTCGATGCTGCGATAAATCGCATTAGATCAACGCTACAGCGTCTATAGCTAAGCCCCGTCACAATGCTCCTTTTCCTTGAAGGGCGCACGTAGAGCAATGCCCGTGGGGACAGCGCGGCTCGTGACCGCTGCCCTTATCGGTATGTACGCGCATCACCATCGGTAGATGGCAGCACCGCGGATATCTACCGTCACGACATGGCATTCCTGGGCGCAGCCGCCACCGGCATCATCAACGAGGTGCGCGGCATCAACCGCGTCGTCTATGACGTGACGAGCAAACCGCCAGGCACAATCGAGTGGGAGTGAGGGAAACGGCGATGATAGGCGGCTCTAGCGTAGAATTTCGCAGAAAATACAATGATTTGCGGGCAGGGCAGACTGCTAGCCAGGGCACCTTATCAATGGAATTGACAAACCTATCAAGTCGTTTGAAATCGTTAAGTTTATCGGAGCGCCTGGCGCGGCTCCCAGCTTGTAGCAGATCACTCTGACGGTACTTTTGACGGTACTTTTCGTATCCGACAGAGCATTCTAAAAAGTACCGTCATTCGTTTTTGGGATTTGACGGTACTTTTCTGTGCGTCAACGCTTTGAAATATAACGAAAATTGCCCGTAGCATGACATTTCTGCGCTGACGGTACTTTAGTTATCGACATACATAGTTTCAGCTTTGGCTGCGGTACCGATCGATGTTCCGGACCCGATAGCATATGGTCGGATGGCACCGTCGCATCACCTATCAAATGTTGTCCCGACTGCTGCCGGATCTGCGATGGAGAGAAGCGTCGACCGCATCCAGGCGGGAGCTTGGACCGCGGTAGATGCGAGCGTCTTTTTATCGTTGGGAGAAAGATGAGGTGCCGCGATCTGTGCAAGCTCGGCCGCGCGCGCCGGCCCAATATGACGAAGCGCCTGGATACGGTCCCGGCCAAGCTGCCCGGAGCAATCAAATGCTTATCCGCCCGCGTGGTCGTTGCCACCGTGCGCGGCGATGAACATGGCGACGGCCGACCGGCAATAGGATTCGATTTCGTTGTCGTCTTCTGCTCTCGCCTGATCGAAGCGTGCGATAATCAGGAGATCGGATCCTTTGAAAAGCGCGGCAAACAAGCGGGCGGACCGGAGAGGATCGGGCACGTTCAGAACCGCCTTCGCGTGCAGCTGGCGCAACAGGGCCTCGATTTGGGCGATGACATGGGCGGGGCCGGCTTCGTAATGGAGCTTGCTTAACGACTTTTGATTCGTCTTGTCGGCCATGACCATGGCTTCGACACTGCGGACGTCTGATCTCAACAGCGTACGAAGCAGTGATGATCCCACCGCCATGAGCTGATCGTCGACCGAACCGTCGACGCCTTCAAGAAGGGCCTGTGGTGCAAACAACTGATGGCAGCCGGCCGCGATGGCCGCGCTGAACAGCGCCTCCTTGTTCTCGAAGTGCCGATAGATGCTGAGCTTGGATATCTTCGCCCGCTGGGCGACCTTGTCCAATGTCGTCGCTTGAAAACCCAATTCCACAAAGAGTTCGCAAGCGGCGTCGAGTATCGTTTGGCCAAGCGCCTCGTTGGCGGGCCGGCCGCGCCGGCCCTGGCTGTTTTCGGTCACGACAATTCCAGTCCTTGACAGTATCCTAATTCTTGAATTACGATACCATGTAGTTTCCGAAATGTGCAAGCTAGCGGGTGGATTTCAACCTGTCCTCCAAATCAAGTTTCCCCGGGCCGCCCGGCGATATCGAATGCGGCATTGTCCGGCCGGCCAACACAGTGATGGGCGACTTTCTCGCCGATGCCGAAGCCCTGCTCGCTGCCCGTCTCGAGCGCGTATCGCTGGACGATATTTCGCGCCAGGCCCAGCCCACTCCCCTCCATCAACAACACGGAGCCCATCACCATGGATGACGTCATCATCATCGGCGGCAGCTTTGCCGGTCTCGCCGGCGCCCTGCAGCTCGGCCGTGCCCGCCGCAAGGTCACAGTTCTCGATACCGGCCTGCCGCGCAATCGCTTCGCCGGCCACTCGCATGGCCTGCTCGGTCACGATCACAAGCCACCGCTGGACATCCTGGCCGAGGCGCGGCAGCAGCTGGCGCGTTATCCCACGATCAGGCTGGTCAGTGCCCGGGCCGGCAGCGTCTCCGGCGCCATCGACGATTTCTCCGTCCTCACTGGCGATGGCGAAAGCCTTGGGGCGCGGCGCCTGATCCTGAGCTATGGCGTCGCCGACCAGATGCCTGATGTTCCGGGCTTTGCCGAAAGCTGGGGCACGTCCATCGTACCCTGCCCCTATTGCGACGGCTTTGAAGCCGCCGGCCAGCATTGGGGCCTCGTCTGGTCCGGCCCGCAGTCGCACAATTATGTCAGGCTGTACCACGATTGGACCGACACGTTGACGCTCTTCGCCGATGGTCACGACATTCCACCCGATATCCGGGCCGATCTGGCGCGCCGCAACATACCTGTCGTCGATGGCCGGATCACCGAGATCGCCCATCACGGGGGCCATATCGCCACCGTCAATCTCGATACCGGCCGCAATGTCGCGGTCGACATCCTGTTCGCCCATCCGCGCAACAAGCCGTCCGCAAGCCTGCATGAATCACTGGGCCTCGCCACGGTCGATACGCCCCTCGGCATCGCCCTCAAGGTCGACGAGCGCCGCGAAACTAGCATTCCCGGCATCTACGCCGCCGGCGACCTCGCCAACCCCCTCATGGCCTCGGTCACCCTGGCAACATCGCATGGCGCGACGGCGGGTATCTCCGCCCAGCAGTCGATGCTGGTTTGAGAGCACAGATTCCCTTCTCCGGTTGCCGCGGGCTATCATATTCTGAAGGTTGCGGGCCGGTGCCACGGAACGCGGGGCCCCTCTCCCCTGAGGGACGTCTTTGGCCGGTCAGCCGTCTCGAAGGGGCAGTTGAGCAAAACGATTCCTAGGCTCAGGCCGGTCCGCAAACGGTCCCAAAAAGACCCACAGGCTTTCCACAGGTTATTCAACCTCCCCCGGCCCCCTCCGGGAAGAAGTTCAGCAAGTGGAGGGCGCGACATTGCACCTTGAACCGTGCTGTCGCGTCCTCGGAGCGGGTGGGTCTTGAGGTGTCCAGTTTATGCTGCCGGGAGTGTCCAGTTTGCACTGCCAGCGGTATCCAGTTCACCTACAAACGGAGAGGGATGGCGCTTGGATGACGCTGCCGCGGCGGGTCGCGTTGTGGCGCGCTGTGCTATGAAAGTTAGTGACGGTACTTTCTTGGTTCGCTGTGAAACCCACCTGAGTTGCCCAAAGTGGGTCGGGAAAGGCGATCGACTTCGATAGATGCCAAAACCGCACAAAAAATTTTCGTGCTATTTTTCCATTTGAAATCAAGACTGTAACGTTTTGACGGCCCATGGGTCGGCTTCTTGCGCGGCAACGAATAAAAAACCTAGCTATATCAATGGCCTAACTAGATTTAGAACAATCGAGTGGGAATGAGCTCAAATTCGGTCCGACGGACGTTAGGGTGTCGGGTGGGTTGTGATCAGGCGGGGAACGTACGTCACTCTGATCGCGTCCTCGCCAACCCGGTCGCTGGCCACGAGACGCAGCGTTGAAGTGGCGATGGAGCGCCTCGCCCGGCATCGGCAGCCCGGGCCCGCCCTCGGCGCCAGCGACATAGCCGTCGAGCGACTGCATCATTCCGAACACAAGCTTCGCCATGCACAGGCTCCTATCGATCGACGACGATCCGAAGGGATCGCATTCATTTATACCTCGCCCTTACTTCGTCGGTTCGTTGGCTGCACACATTCTCTGACCTGTTCACGTTGGCCGGTAAATCTGCGCCACCGCGGCCCCCGGAAAGGCTTTCGAGCTCACCAGCTTGAGAGACATCGGCGCGGCGAGTTCGGAGAACAGCGGCAGGCCTTTGCCCAGCGCCACGGGGCCACCATCAGGGCGAGCTGGTCGACCAGTCCTTGGGCGACGAGACTGCGGGCGAAGCTCACTCCGCCGTGGGCGATGATCGGCTTGCCCTCTTGGGCTTTCAACTTGGCGACTTCCTCCGCCAAGTCACCGCTCGCCACATAGGCCTCCGCCCAACTTTCACCACCGGGCTGCAATTTCGCCGGCTGGTTGCGGCTGAGGCAACAGCCGGTGCACGCCGACTGATTTGATTTCCCAAGACCGGATACGGGTCTTTCCGTAACGGCGCCCATCAGCTTATCGATTTTTCTCGGCCTGGTTCTCCTTTCGTCGCACCGAGGCGGGTAAGCAGATTGAGCGTGATCCTGCCGACATCGTTCATGGCGCCTGCGGCTGGCAGCGCGCCGCACCAGGCAACCGAGCTTGCGGAAAAGATCAAGCCGCCTGCTGCGAGCTTTCGCAGGGTCATTTCGGCGCAGCGGCGGGCGATGCGTTGCTTATCCCCGCCCTCATACCAGCGCGTCGGATCCTGGAAGAAGCTGTCGGGAAATCCCGTCGCCCGCGCGATCACGACGGTGTCAGCGGAAGTGCCGAGGGCTGGATACGTCGCATCCACTTCGTAGCCCGCGGCACCGCCCAGCACCATGCCGTCGGTGCCGAAGGTCGCATTTTCAACGCCTTCGAACAGCCATGCGCATCCTGCTTCATGGCTTTCCTCAGTGCGCGTGAAGGGGCGTGCGCCATCGAAACCCATCAATGAGATTGCACCGCCGATCAGCGAGAATTCGCCTCGGCCGCGGCAGCGGAGATAGCCGCCTGGTTCGTTGGTGATCGACAGCGCCTGTTCGGCGACAGGGCCGTCCCAGGTGCGGCCGGCCTCCAGCGGCGAGCGCCGCAACTCCATCAGGTCGTCCTTGAAAGCCACAGTGGCAGCAAAGCCGTTTCCGCCGAGATAGGCGATGCTGCCGCCTTCGGCTACAAACTGCCGCAGCGCCTGCTCCATCTCGATCGACATATATTCGGGATGACTGCCGGTGACGACGGCTTGATGTCGACGCAAACCGTCTATGCCGCATTCGTGCAAATCGTGATCGGTCATGACGTCAAACACGATTCCATTGTCGTGGCAGAATCGGAGGAAATGCAGATCGACCGGCAAATTGTGTGGGCAGCCGCAGAGCGGATAATCGTAATCGTCCCTGAGCGTCACTTTCGGCTTTTTGTAGGAGCAGATGGAAACACCGCTAAGGTCGGAATGGTAGTCGTAAAGGGATTTCAGATTGTTGGCGATCGCGAAGCGATGTCCCCGGTCGTCGCCTTTCCATTCATAAAGATGATCCGGGAGATATTCGTCCGCATAAGCGAGATAGGTGGCCGTCGGCACGAGATACAACAGCGGCGACGAAACCTGTGAAGAGGTGACGAAGAACACCACGCGTTCGTAGCCACCCTCCCATTCGGCCTGGAACGCGTAGACGCCTGGGTGTGCGTTTTCGGGGATCGTCACGCGGTGCGAGACCGGCCACTCAAGCGGGCCGATGTCGTCGTCGTGGCAATGGATAGCGTCGTAGTGCGACGGCACCAAGCGAGGCTCGAAGCTCGATCCGTCCCAGCGTGCCGAAGTCACGCAGAAGGCTGGCTGATTGATCACGTCGAGGAGCAACGGATCTGCTCCGCCCGACGTCAGGATCGCCTGCGTTGGTAACAGCGTCGGGAAATCCCAGGCAACAGTCCCCTGTGGGGTGTCGAGCCGGATCGCAGCAAATTTCGCGTTGAGGGTAGGTTCGTGGTTGGTGGCGCTTGCGCCGAAATGGATGTCGTGCGCCTGGAGGGTCCGCTCAGGGCCGGCAAAACCTTCATGGAGTTCGTAAGGCGCGAGACGGTCATGGGATTTGATGCGCAGGCGCAACTGCTCCTGCCGCAGGTCCAACTCGACAGTGAGCCACACACCAGTTGGCGCCTTCTTCTCGACAAGGGTTTCGCCGCCGATTTCCACGACAAATGCGCCGTCGCGGAGGCGCAGCCCGAGGGCGCCTGCTTCCAGGATCGTGCGCGCACCTTCGTTGCGCGTGAGGAACAGCTCGAAACGTATGTCGTGGACGGCTTGTACTTTGGCCAGTTCGCCGGCTCGCACGAACAGGAACGACCCTTGGTCGAAATGCCGACGCCGTGCTTCACCTACCGTTTCGATGGGCCAGGCGAGAAATTCCGGAACCGGCTTGTCGAGCCGGCAAATTCGTGTGGCCTTTATCGGCCGGTCGCATGACAGGCTGAGGGTGATCCGCTGGCCTGCTTTGGCACTCCAGGGGGTTGTATAGCCGACCACGCTCATCGCGTCGTGGTTTACTGCGCGCTTCATCTATCCCTCCCGATGAACTCCAGATGGGCTGGGGCGAACCGCGTAGACCGGTCCGATGTCGGCCAATGCGCTGCCGCTCTGACAAGCAGAGTTCCGCATGGCGCACTACGGCCATGATGTACATGCTTGTATAGATAAGCTGCATTCGGATAGTCTCGACGCGATCGGTCCAAGCGCGACATTACCAAGGACGATGACATGCGCAACGCATCTCTCTTCGATCTGTCAGGCAGGAAGGCGCTTGTAACCGGCGCAAGCCGTGGCATCGGGCGCAGCATCGCCGAGGCGCTCAGCGCGGCCGGCGCCGACGTCGCGGTCACAGCGCGCAGCGTGGCCTCGCTCGAGAAGACGATGGCCGCCATCCGCACCGCCGGCGGGGTCGCGCATGCCATCGCCCTGGATGTCACCGATGTCGACCGCTGCCGGGCGGCGACAGCCGAGGCCGGCAGCCTGCTCGGAGGTCTCGATATTCTCGTCAACAATGCGGGGGTGGAAGAGGTCCGGCCTTCACTCGATGTCGACGAGGCCTTGTGGGACCGGATTGTCGATACGAATCTCAAAGGCGCCTTCTTCTGCGCCCAAGCCGCCGCGCGGCAGATGAGAGACGCCGGACGGCCCGGCGTCATTATCAATCTCTGCTCGCTGACCTCCGAGGTTGGGGTTCCCACGGCGGTGCCGTACGGCTCGTCGAAATCAGGCCTCCTCGGCATGACGCGGGCGCTTGCTGCAGAGTGGGCCGATCTCGGGATCCGGGTCAACGCCATTGCGCCTGGCTATTTCAGAACAGCGATGACAGACGTGTTCTACAGCAACGAGGCGTGGCAGCAATCGATGCTCGCCAAGATTCCGCAGCGCCGTTTTGGTGATCTCTCGGACCTGCACGGAATCGCGGTGTTCCTCGCTTCGGATGCGGCAGCCTACATAACCGGCCAGTCCATTCCCGTGGATGGAGGCTTTCTCGCATCGATTTGAAGGCTTCAGGGGCCGGAGACGTGTCCCAGAAGTGATCGACAAGCGCTAATCGTAATTGCGTTCTAACAAAAGGAGCCGCCATGTCTGACGTCAGCTTCCACCGCCTGTCATCCCTCAGCGTCGATCAGCGGGCCAGTTTACTGAAACGCGCCGAAGGAGATCTGTCTTCCTTCATCGAAAAGGTCCGTCCAATCATTCAGGCCGTCAAGGATGAAGGTGACGCGGCACTGCTCCGGTTTGCACGCGAACTCGACAAAGCCGATGTTGCCGACGGTGGACTGAAAGTTTCGGAAGCGGAGTTCGACGCGGCATTCGACAAGGTCGAAAAGGATGTCGTGGAGAGTATCCGGTTCGGCATTGAGAACATCCGGCATTTCCACGAGGAGCAGCGCCCGGAAACGATGTGGCTCAAGGAAGTTCGGCCGGGCGCCTATGCGGGCGACCGATACACACCGATTGCTTCCGTTGCGCTTTATGTGCCGCGCGGCAAAGGCGCCTTTCCCTCGGTGACGATGATGACTTCGGTTCCGGCGGTGATTGCCGGGGTTCCCCAGATCGCGATCGTGACGCCTGCGACTTCGGATGGTTCCGTCGACGCCGCGACGCTGGTTGCTGCCCGCATCGCCGGCGTGGAGACCGTGTACAAGTGCGGCGGCGCCCATGCGGTCGCCGCCGTCGCCTATGGGACCGAGACCGTGAAGCCTGCCGTCAAGATCGTCGGGCCGGGGAGCCCCTGGGTGGTGGCGGCAAAGAGCGTGTTGTCCCCGATCATCAACACAGGTCTCCCCGCCGGTCCTTCCGAAGCGATCATTTTTGCCGATCACAGCGTCGACGGCGGCCTGGCTGCTCTTGACCTGTTGATCGAGGCCGAGCACGGGCCGGATTCCTCGGCCTACCTGGTGACGCACAGCCGCAAGGTCGCCGAAGCCGCATTGATTGCGATACCGGAACATTGGTCCCGGATGAGCGAACAGCGTGTGGAGTTCTCGCGCGCGGTGCTGACTGGAAGGCGCGGCGGCATCGTGCTGACCGAGTCGCTGGAGGACAGCTACCGCTTCATCAACGATTATGCGCCGGAGCATCTCGAGATTCTGTCAACGGAGCCATTTGCGCATCTCGGACGTATCACGGAAGCTGCCGAGATCCTCATGGGTCCGCATACGCCGGTGACCCTCGCCAACTTCGTCCTGGGACCCAATGCGGTGCTGCCGACCAGCCGGTGGGCGCGAACCTTTGGACCGCTTTCCGTGACGGATTTCGTCAAGAGATCGTCGGTCGGCTATGTGACCTCGGCGGCCTATCCGGAACTCGCCCTGCATGCCCGCAGGCTCGCCCGCTACGAAGGATTCAGCTCGCATGAGAACGCGGTTTCGGAGATCCGCGATCGCTATCTCGCCGGCTGAGCGGAAACGATGACGATGAGGGCGGCGCGGCTCCATGGACCCGGCGACCTGCGCGTCGAGGATATCGCCGCGCCAGGCGCTCCCGAGCCAGGCTGGGTGAAGCTGAGGGTCGATGCCGCAGGCATTTGCGGTTCCGATCTCCACAACTTCCGCACGGGCCAATGGATAAGCCGATCGCCTTCCACGGCCGGCCATGAGCTGACAGGCACGGTGATTGCCATCGGCGAGGGCGTGGATACCGTCGGTGTTGGCGACCGAGTGGTCGCCGATTCCCGTTTCTGGTGCGGAGAATGCGCGCAATGCCATGCAGGCAAGCGGCATCTTTGCACGTCGCTGGGCTTTGTCGGCGAGATATGCGACGGCGGATTTGCCGAACAGGCGGTCCTGCCCGCACGCCTCCTGCACATCGTCAATGCCGTGCTTGACGAACGGGTCGCGGCGATGGCCGAGCCGCTGGCTGTAGCGTTGCACGCAGTGCGGCGTCTGCCGAAAACGGCCGGTTCCGTTCTTGTCGTCGGCTGCGGGACCATTGGCGGGCTTGCCGCACTGCTGCTTTCCCGGACATTCGCAGGTACCGTGCTCGTCGCCGACCGCAATCAGGGCCGCTGCGCCCGCGTGGCGCGGGTCACCGGCGCCAGCATCGTCGATTTGAACCGGAACGCCATCGCCGCCGCCACCGCGGATGCCCCCTTGCTCGCTGCCGTCGAAGCGACCGGCAGCATCGCAGCACTCGGCCAGTTGCTCGGCGTTCTCGACGCCGGCGGCACCGTTGCGATGGTCGGCATATTCCACGGCCGCCTCGATATCGATCCCAACATCCTGGTTGAACGCGAAATCGCATTGCTGGGATGCCACGCCTTTGCCGATGAGCTTCCCGACGCCATCCGGATGCTCGGCGAATTGACCGAGCCCATGGTCGAACTGATCGACCGGGAGATCGGCCTGGATGATGTTCCCGCAGCCTATAAGCGGTTGTTGGCGGGACAGGGCGATGGCTTGAAAACAATCATCCGGATGCGGTCTGCCGGGCGCGTGTGATTTCCGAACCTTGCCGGAAAGGATTTTTGTAATGATCACTTTGCCCGACACCGCCAGCCCTCTTTACGAGAAGGTCAAGGACTACATCCTGACGAATATCGGAACGGGGCGATGGAGCAAGGACCGCAAGCTGCCGTCCGAAAATGAATTCGTGGCGACACTCGGCGTGTCTCGGATGACGGTCCATCGTGCCTTGCGGGAGTTGACCTCTGCGGGTTTTCTGATCCGGCTCCAGGGCGTCGGCACATTCATCGCGCCGCCTCGACCGCAATCCGCACTGATCGAGATCAACAACATCGCGGCGGAAATTGTCGCGCGGGGAAACAGGCATCGCTCTGAGGTTATCGTCCTCGAAAAGATCACGCCGACAAAGGAGCTCGCGCTTTCGTTTGAGTTTGCAAAGCGCGTGTCGGTCTATCATTCCATCGTCGTCAACTTCGAGAACGACCTGCCTGTGCAACTGGAAGAGCGCTTCGTCAACCCGGGCCTGATACCCGACTATGACAAGCAGGATTTTTCCAAGACAGCGACCTACGACTACCTCATGCAGAAAACCCCCGTGACGGAGGTCGAGCACATCATCTCGGCGACCCCTGCCGATGCCGAGACGGCGCGGTATCTGGGCATCGACGTCGGCAGCTGCTGCCTGTTTCTGCATCGCCGGACATGGACGGGCGCCGTCGTTGCCACGATCAGCAAGCTGACTTACGTTGGCAGCCGCTACTCGCTTGGCAGTCGATATTCTCCATCCAAAAAAACCTGATCGCAGTGAAGCGAATCAGAGTCGGAAGGAGGGGGGCTAACTTGTATATGCATGTATGTATTTAGCCTTGACATCCGCTGTTGCTGACGTTGAAGTGTCGTCGCACTTTCGTTGAACGGACAGCTAAGATGCCGAGGCACGGTGCCGCAAGAGCAGAAGCCCGCATTCTCACCAGGCCGGATGTTTGGTTCAAAAAAGCGGCCTGATCATCAAGGGGAACAAGATGATGCGTAACCTAGCAGGACAATTTCGGGCACTCGTTATGGCTGCTGCCGTCGGGTTTGCCCCGGCGGTCTACGCGGCCGACACGACAATTCCGGCGACGCCTGAGGCAGGAACATTCAAGATAGGCATCGAGCCATGGCTTGGCTACGGCCAGTGGCACGTCGCCGAAGCCAAGGGTCTGTTCAAGGCAAACGGGCTGTCCGACGTGCAGATCGTGAACTTCGCCGAGGACAAGGACATCAACGCCGCCCTGGCGAGCGGCCAGCTCGATGCCGCCAACATCGCGACCCACACGGCTATGGGCATGGTTGCGGCCGGCCTGCCGGTGAAGATCGTGCTTCTGCTCGACGTCAGCATGACGGCGGACGCCATGATCGCCGGCAAGGACATCGCCTCCGTCGCCGACCTCAAGGGCAAACAGGTGGCTTTCGAGGAAGGCACGACGAGCGACATCCTGCTCAAATACGCGCTCGCCAAGAACGGCATGTCCATCGCCGATGTCCAGCCGGTTCCAATGCCGGCGGCGGATGCCGGCAGTGCGTTGATCGCCGGCCAGGTCCCGGTCGCGGTTACCTATGAGCCCTATCTCACCGCGGCCAGGGCACAGAACAAGGACGTCAAGCTGCTCTTCACCGCAGGCGAAGATCCCGGCCTGATCAGTGACGTGTTGGTGGTGCGCGATGAGGTGATCAAGTCGCGTCCCGGCCAGGTGCTTGCCATGATCAAAACCTGGGATGCGGCCCTGAAGGCTTACAATGCCGACACGCCCGACGGCCGGGCGATCATCTCCAAGGCGGTTGGTTCGAGCGTCGAAGACCTCAACACCGCCTTTGATGGCGTGCGTTACTATACTCTCGCCGAAAACAAGGATGCGCTGACGGGCGAATTTTCCACCAAGACATTCGCCGATGTCGAGGCAGCCGCCAAGAACGCCGGGCTGCTTCAGGCGGACGTGACGCCGGAGCAGATGATCGACCCGTCATTCGTCAAGGCCGCGAAATGACGAGGGCCGGCTCGCGGTGGTGACGCAAATGTCCGAGCAGCGTGCGACCAAGCCAAGCCCGTCTCACGCAGCGCCGGGGCAGGTGATCAAACAGCCGATGCGCCGTCGCCGAACCTCCGGGATCGGCGCGCCCATCGCACGCTCGCGCTTCCTGATGATAGCAGTGGCGGTTTTTGCCGGCCTTGGCCTCGCCTGGTGGGCGGCAACGGGGTTGGGGCTGGTAAAGCCGATTTTCCTGCCCTCGCCGGGGAGCGTGGTGACCCAGCTCGGCAAGCTCTCGGGTGACGGCACGCTGTGGCTGGATCTCAGGACCTCAATATACCGTATTTCTGTTGGCTTCCTCATCGCCTCGGCATTGGCGATTCCGATTGGCGTGCTGATCGGCAGCTTCAGGACTTGGGAAGCGGCGATCGAGCCGCTTGTGGATTTCATCCGCTACATGCCGGTGGTCGCTTTCGTGCCCCTCTCCATCCTGTGGTCGGGGACCGGCGATGCCCAGAAGTTCCTGATCATCTTCATCGGCACCTTCTTCCAGCAGGTGCTGATGATCATGGACAATGTGAAGCGGGTTCCCGCTGATTTCATCGGCCTTGGCAGGACGCTCGGCCTGCCGGATCGCAGGATCCTGACGCGCATCGTGGTTCCCAGCGCCTTGCCAGGCATCTGGGATACGTTGCGCATCAGTCTCGGCTGGGCATGGACCTGGCTGGTGTTGGCGGAACTTGTCGCGGCGACATCAGGGCTCGGCTACCGCATCACCGTGTCCCAGCGTTATTTCCAGACAAACACCATCATCGGCTACATCTTGCTGCTGGGCGTGCTTGGCCTCATCACCGACCAGGTCATGAAGGCACTGGGAAAAGTGCTGTTCCGGCAGGAGGGCCACGTGCAATGAGGCCGGGCCGATGAGTTTGCCCAAATTGCGGATCGAGGGTCTCCACAAGAGCTTCGGCACGGGCGCGCGGCGCACGGAAGTGCTGCGCGATATCAATCTCGATCTTGCCGACAACGAGTTCGTCTCGCTGGTGGGCACGTCGGGTTGCGGCAAGAGCACTCTGCTGTCGATCGTTGCCGGACTGCAGGATTTCGACGCGGGAGATCTTGCCATCGATGGCGCGCCGATCCTGCAGCCGGGCCTCGACCGCGGCGTCGTCTTCCAGTCCTACACCCTGCTTCCCTGGCTGACGGCGCAGCAGAACATCGAGTTCGCCCTCAAGGCCGCGGGTCATGATCGCGCGACCTGCCGCAGGATAGCACGCGAGCATCTCGATCTGGTCAAGCTCCCTCACAGCGCCAATCGTTATCCGTCTGAGCTTTCGGGCGGCATGAAGCAACGGGTGGCCATAGCGCGTGCTCTTTCCTATCGACCCAAAATGCTTCTGATGGACGAGCCCTTTGGCGCGCTCGATGCCTTGACCAGGCATCAGATGCAGGAACTCCTGACGCAGATCTGGGAGGAGCACAGGCTCACCGTGCTCTTCGTCACCCATGATGTGGAAGAAGCCGTCTACCTGTCGGACCGCATCGTCGTGATGGGGATCGGCCCAGGACGCATCATGCAGACCTTCAATGTCGACATCGAGCGCCCGCGCCGGGAAGAGGTCATGGAAACCCCGGCCTTCATGGATTTGCAGCGCAGCGTGCACAAGGCGATCCGCGAGGCCTCAAAACGTCCCGAAATGGTTTAGGCGGGCCACTCAATTACTTACAATCGGCGACCAGCGTTGCGCCCAATCTCGATATCGCGCCATCGCGATTCCTGACCAGGGGAGCCGCGATCGGCGGCTTCTCCTCAACCTCGAAAAAAATTTGCAGGACAATGTCGATTTCCTAAACTCCGTTCGTCGTTTCGATGCCGGGCCGGTGAGTCCGGCTCAACAAGGAGACAGACGATGCGTGTGATGGTGCTCGTGAAGGCTACCGAGGACAGCGAAAAGGGCTTTGTCCCCACGCCCGAGGCGAAGGAGGCGATGGAGGCGATGGGCAGGTTTAACGACGAGCTGCGCAATGCCGGCATCTTGCTCGACGCCGATGGCCTCAAGCCCTCCTCGCAGGGCAAGCGCGTTGCCTTCGATGGCCCCCGCCGGACGGTCATCGACGGCCCTTTCGCCGAGACCCGCGAACTGGTCGCCGGCTTTTGGCTCTGGGAAGTCAAGGACATGGACGAGGCGGTCGCCTGGGTGAAGCGCTGCCCCAATCCCATGCCGGGACCGAGCGAGATTGAAATCCGGCCGCTGTACGAGATGGCTGATTGGCAATGGGAATCTGACGCCGGAGGTCACGGAAATCCATGACCGGACGCGCGAGAAGCTCAGCGGCAACTGAACCTGTCGGCCGCAACCTGCTTTGCCTTCGTTATGGCTTTGGCCGATAAGGCAGCATGACGGCAGGCGAGACGCAGCAGGCGATCGAGGCGATTTTTCGCATTGAACGGGCCCGGCTCATCGCGGGCCTGGCCCGCCTCGTGCGCAATGTCGATCTTGCAGAGGAACTGGTGCAGGACGCCCTCGTCATAGCCCTATCCGAATGGTCCAGGACCGGCGTTCCGGCCAATCCTGGCGCTTGGCTGATGACAGTCGCCAAACACCGCGCCATCGATGCGATCCGTCGCGACAAGATGCGCGAGCGCAAGCATGAGGAGATCGCGCGGGAGCTGGACGGCGAGTGCGACGGTACGGCCGAGGGAAACGAAATGGCCATGAACAACGATCTTGGCGACGAACTGCTGGGCCTCATCTTCACAGCCTGCCACCCCATACTTTCGGCCGACGCCCGCGCGGCCCTCACGCTGCGTGTCATCGGCGGCCTGACGACGGACGAGATCGCCCGTGCTTTCCTGTCGAGCGAGGTGACGATCGCCCAGCGCATCGTCCGCGCAAAGCGGACGATCGGAAAGGCCAGGCTCAGCTTCGAGGTGCCGCGCGGCGCCGAGCGTGCAGCGCGTCTGTCCTCGGTGCTGGAGGTCATCTATCTCATCTTCAATGAAGGCTATGCCGCCACGGCAGGCGACGACCTTGTCCGGCCGAGCCTGTGCCTGGAGGCACAACGGCTCGGCCGCATGCTGGCGGGGTTGATGGCCGAGGATGCCGAGGTGTTCGGCCTGCTGGCTCTGATGGAAATCCAGGCATCGCGCCTGCCGGCACGCATCGGGCCGGACGGCGCCCTCTTGACCCTGACCGAGCAAAACCGCGCGCGCTGGGACCAGCTGCTGATCCGCCGAGGCCTTGACGCGCTGGCCCGTGCCGAAGCCCTCGGGGGCGATGGCCCCTATGTGTTGCAGGCCGCGCTTGCAGCCTGTCACGCGCGGGCGCGCAGTCCGGCCGACACCGACTGGCCCCGCATCGCAGCGCTCTACGACCGGCTGCGTGCAGTGATGCCCTCGCCGGTGGTCGATCTCAATCGAGCGGTCGCCCACAGCATGGCCTTCGGGCCCGAAGCGGGCCTGCGGCTGGTAGACGAGATTGCCGACGCCGCCGCCTTGCGCAATTATGCGCCATTGCCGGCGGCGAGAGGCGATTTTCTGTTTCGGGCCGGCCGGCTGGCCGAGGCCCGCGCCGAATTCGAGGCTGCGGCCAAGCTCACCCGCAACGTGCGCGAAGCGGCCTTTCTCCTCGCCCGCGCAGACGCTTGTGGTTGACAGCATCGCTCTCCGTGCCCGACGCGCCGCTCGGCAACATCGAAAGCCGCCAGTTCGCTCCCGGCCAGCCCCCTTCAATGAGCGTGATCAGCTCGCAACGCGAAAGGGATTAACGATGCGCAAGCCTTCGTCGAGCGCCATTCCGTGCTGCATGTCCTCTGACCAGAGTGTATCGCAGCCAGCGTGAACCGCCGCGGAGGCGATCATCGCTTCATAGGTGGAAAGGCCGTACCGCTCGGCGAGCCTCAATCCTGTTTCGTGGGTCTCGTGCGTGAGCGGATGAACCGTCAACAGGCCGCGCAGCGTGGTCAGCAGCGCATGCGTGTCGTCCCATGACATTTGCATCTTCCGACGCGCGACATTGGTGAGTTCATTGAGAACCTGCACGCTGATCGCCCCGCCATCGGCGATGACCGCCTCGGCCCGATCCGCCTTCGCCGTGTCGTCTGACGCGATATAAAGAAGGACATTGGTATCGAAAAAACTAGCGGGCATTTGCCTCGTCCCGATCGAATTTGAAGTCAGCGGGAAGCCGACCGCGGAAGGCGCGGAGACGCTTCAGCAACTCCTCACGCCCGGGCTTCCGCGCGACGCCAAGCTGGCGGGCGTCAGCGACATGGATTTCGATCTCATCGCCTTCCCTGAGTTCAAGCGCTTCGACCACAGCGGCGGGAAGGCGGACCGCAAGACCGTTTCCCCATCTGGCGACCTGCATGCCACTTCCTCTCTTAGATATACGCTGGGAGAAATGTATATCCACAAGTCGTCAAGGGTCAAGAATTGCAGCCAATAGTGTGTTCATTTTGGAGGAGAGGGCCTCGATCATGCCATCAACTGCGTCGGCACGCCGAGAATCGGTCCTGCCTCGGCGAGCCGCTGGTCGAGGGTCCACACCGTGGCGCCATGCTCCGATGCCGTCGCGAGGTGCAGGGCGTCGCCAGCACGAAGCCCGAGGATATGCTGATCGGCGAATTTCGCGGCGACCCGAAAATGCCCGCCCGTCACCGGCAGCACGGTGAAGCTCTCAGCGACAAGCTTATTGAACATCGCGAGCGCTGCCGCGCGTTGATCCAGGTCGATCTGTCCGGTCCGAAGCTTGACCGCCATGGCGGAGGACATCTCGGTGATGGTCCAGTCGCTGATCACAAGTTGCGCAGGGTCCTGCTCCGCCAGCCAGCCCTGAACGCGCGCGGTCACGGCTTCGTTGGATAGCGCCGCGATGATCAGCGAAGTATCGAGATAGGACGTCAATAGCGATCGCCATCTCGCATCGATCGCACCAGATCGGTGGCAGCCTGAGCCTGCAGAGACATGGTTGCGGTCAGGGATTGGAGCAGGACGGCGTCGATCCGTTTGCGAGGGCGGGCCACGGCCGTGAGCCTGGCGACCGGCTTGCCACGCCGGGTTATGTCGATCGAGTCTCCAGCTTCAACCCGGTCGACGAGCTCACTCAGATGTGCCTTGGCGTCCGCCAGATTGACTGCATCCATGTCACGCTCCTGACCATGTAGATGGTCATGTAGCGCATAACGCGTGACAATTCCAGTGCAGAGCACGGCGAATAAGCAACTGGCTGCGTGAGCGAAGCAGGTGACCTGCAACGAGAATTATGCCGCTTCCCGCTTGACTCACACATATCCCGGCGGTTATACATCGATCAATAGCCGAAGAGTTATCGATCCCAATGCCAAACGCTCACGATGTACTCTTCAGAACGCTTGCCGATCCGACTCGGCGCGCTATTTTTGAGCGGCTGTGTCGCGAAGGAGAGCAGACGGTCGGGGCTCTGACGGCTCAGGCCGGAATTTCGCAACCGGCCGTGTCAAAACATCTCGGCGTTTTGAGGCAGGCCGGGCTCGTGCGCGACCGCCATGCAGGGCGACAGACCCATTATAGCGCGCAGCTTGCTGCGCTTGCCTCCCTGATCGACTGGACAAGCCAGATGACTGGGTTCTGGCAGAGCCGGTTCGACGACCTCGAAGACCTGCTCAAAAGGATGGACCAGTGAACCGAACGTCGACCGAAACGCTCTCCGTCGTTGTCGAACGGGAAATCGCTTATCCGCCCGAGAAGATCTGGCGCGCGCTCACGCAACCACACTTGATCGAGGAGTGGCTCATGAAAAATGACTTCAAACCTGTCGCGGACCACCGTTTCAATCTTCACGCAGACTGGGGCGCTGTCGAATGTCAGGTGCAGACGGTCGAGCCGAACAGAACACTGACTTACACGTGGGATACCAAGGATCTCAAGAGTGTCGTCTCCTGGACCCTCACCCCCACGAGCACCGGAGCCCGCTTGCGCATGGAACAGTCGGGCTTCCGGCCGGATCAGCAGCCTTACTTCCGGGGTGCCAAAGTCGGCTGGCCGAGGTTCTTTGACGATCTGGAGCAGGTTCTGGCGCGGACGGACTGAGATCCGCTGGGCTATCCAGGCAAGGGCTCTGTTACAGAGCGACATCACGAGGCGATAATGGAGGCAAGCCAATGAAGATCAAGTTGGCCAAAGTATACGTGGACGACCAGGAAAAGGCACTGGGCTTTTACACCGAAACGCTCGGCTTTACCAAGAAGGCCGATTTCAGCAATGGGCCGTTTCGCTGGCTGACCGTCGCATCACCCGACGAGCCGGACAGTACCGAGCTGCAACTCGCGCTCAATGACAACCCCGCTGCAAAGACCTACCAGCAAGCCATTTTCCAGCAGGGCCAGCCCGCGGTCATGTTCTTCACCGATAACGTCAAGGGCGACTACGAGCGCATCAAAGCGCGCGGCGCCGAGTTCACGATGCCGCCGACCGAAGTAACCGGCTCGACCATCGCCCAGCTGAACGACAACTGCGGCAATCTCGTTCAAATCACCCAACTGGCGCGCTGGTAAAGCATGCGTTCAGTGGCGTGGCTGCCCGGCGGGAGTCGCCAAACGGGCTGCCCGATCCGCTTCGGTTCGTCTTCAGAGGAGGTCTCAATGGATTGGAACAAATGGGTTCGGCAGATCCACCGCTGGCTGTCGATCATCTTTGCGGCGGTCGTCGCCGCCATCTTCATCAGCCTGGGAGTAGGCAAGGAACCCGCCTACTGGGTATACCTCTTGCCGCTGTTTCCACTCTGCTTGCTCCTGCTTACCGGACTGTACATGTTCGTGCTGCCTTACGCTCCCAAGTGGCGCAACGCAGGGGGCACCGGCGCATTGGAGTGACCGCATGGCCAACAAGACGTCCATCAAGTCAGCGGCGGTCGCGAAGAAGCCCGCCCCCAAGCCTGCAGCCGCCAAGCCGGTCCTCCTCGCAGGCGGCAACCCGCAGATCCCGAAGGGTGATGGTGACGCTCCTGTGCAGGCCTACATCGCGGCCATGCCGGGCTGGAAACGCGACGTCGGCCGCCGCCTCGACGCACTCATCGAGCGCAACGTTCCCAACCTGCGCAAGGCCGTCAAATGGAACTCGCCCTTCTATGGCGTAGAGGGTCAAGGCTGGTTCCTCAACTTCCATTGCTTCACAAAGTACATCAAGCTGGCTTTCTTCCGCGGCACGTCGCTGCATCCTTTCCCTCCAGGCGAGTCCAAGCACAAGGACGTGCGCTACCTCGACATCCGCGAGGACGACCAGCTCGACGAAGCTCAACTCACCGACTGGGTAAAGCAAGCCAGCCAGTTGCCTGGCGAGCGAATGTGAGTGGAATGCCAGTCATTCCCGCAAATCCGGTGCCGACTAGCGGTATTCATGTGACGGGCGAGCGGCAACAACCCTAGGGAAAGCGACAATGGTGATGAAGAGTGGCTCTATGGAAGGAAATGCAGAGAGCTCCCCCTCGCAGCTGATAGATGCGAGGATCAGTGAGCTGGGCGATTGGCGAGGCAAGACGCTTTCCCATGTCCGCGCTCTCGTCAAGCAGGCTGACCCGGAAGTGGTCGAGGAGTGGAAGTGGCGAGGCGTTCCGGTGTGGTCGCACGCCGGAATAATCTGCACCGGCGAGACCTACAAGAACGTCGTGAAGGTGACCTTCGCAAAGGGCGCCGCCCTGCAGGATCCTTCAGGCCTGTTCAACTCCAGCCTCGAAGGCAACACCAGGCGCGCCATCGATATCCGTGAGGGCGAAGACATAGATGAGAATGCGTTCAAGGCGCTGATACGCGCTGCTGCCGCCCTGAACACGGCCCGATAGTCAGCTCCGGCCGATATGGTCGGCTAGCGGGCCGAGAGCGGCGAGCAAAGCTTCGCCGGTGGCTTGCGTCGCGTTCTCATGCGGCGCGCGCAGGTTCAGCCAGCGTCTGTCGCCGGACCGTACCGCCAGCACTGCCTTCATCGCGGAGATGAGGCCGGCGTCCTGGATGATTTTGCGGAACGCCTTGATGGCGGCATCCGCGTCAGTAATGTCCTCTCCCGCCAGCGCTGCGTCGTAGAGGGCCCGGATCGCTGCGGCATTCAGATTGACCGTCGCCGAGATGCAGCCCGCAGCACCGTTGGCGAGGCCTTTCGTCAGCTGTGCTTCCGAACTCGGGAACACCGCGACCCCTGGAGCTGCCGCAATGACCGCCGCGGTGTTGTTCCAATCGCCGGCGCTGTCCTTGTAAGCCACCACGACATCCGGAAACGCTTGGCTCAAGCGGGCGGTCAGCGCCGGGCTCACCGGTACGCCGGAATTCTGCGGGATGTGGTAGAGGATCATCCTCATCGCCGGGTTCGCCACCCGTTCGATCAGCTCGCCATAGTAGCGGGCCTGTCCGTTGTCGCCGGCGGCCGTATAGAAGAACGACGGCAGCACCATCACCCCGGCACAGCCGAGCCCGACGGCATGCGCCGTCAGCTCGACGGTCTCGGCAAGTGCTGTGACACCGGTGCCGGGCATCAGATGGCTTGGCGAAATGCCGGCCTCGACCAGCCACTCCAGCGCTTGCATGCGCTCGCGCAACGAGACGGACAACGCCTCGCCCGTGGTGCCGAACGGCGACAGGAAATGCGCTCCCTGATCCAGCACCCACTTGGCGTGTGATATCCAGAGGTCGCGGGCAATGCGGCCGTCGTTTTCGAACGGCGTCAGGATCGGTGCGATGGTTCCTTGTGGGCGGATCATGTGCGTCCTTCTACGGGTGAAAATCTGTGCTGTGCTCAAAGCCGGGCATCAGAAATGTCGAGCAAGCTACATGAGGCAGTGTTGCTGAGTACCGGCCGTTCGACCTCGAAATCAAGCCGCTCGCGCATAGGCGCGCGATTGTGATCGGGCGGCGGTTCTGAGGCTCTCGAGGTATATCCTTGTCACGGGATAACCTCGTCCGGCCGAAAGGGGGGTGACAAACGAGTTCTGCTGTTTCATCAATGCCGCCTTTTGAGGAGAAGCCCATGCGCAGCATCGGCGTCGGCATTATCGGCTGCGGCAACATTTCGGATGCCTATCTGAAGGCATCGCCACAATTCCCGGTGCTCGACATTGTCGGCGTCGCCGACGTCAACCGGACGGCGGCCGAGGCCAAGGCAGCGACCTACGCCCTGGCTGCCATGCCGGTCGACGCGCTGTTGGCCGATCCGCGCGTCGAGATCGTGCTCAACCTGACGACGCCGCAGCATCATGTGCCGGTCGGCCTGCAGGCTGTCGGGCAAGGCAAGCACGTCTATTCCGAGAAGCCGCTGGCAACGACGCTCAGCGACGCCGAGCGGCTGGTCGCGGCCGCGCGCGAAAAGGGCGTGCGCGTCGGCTGTGCACCCGACACCTTTCTTGGCGGCTCCCACCAAACGGCGCGGCGGCTGGTCGATAAGGATACGGTCGGGACCATTGTCGCCGGCTCTGCCTTCATGCAGGTGCCCGGCCACGAGCTCTGGCATCCCAATCCGGATTTCTACTATCAGCCCGGCGGCGGGCCGATGCTCGACATGGGACCGTACTACCTGACCTGCCTGGTCAATCTCCTGGGTCCGGTAAAATCCGTGACCGGGCAGGCGAAGTCATCCTACGCCACCCGCACCATCGGTTCTGGACCGCGCCAGGGCGAGACCATCCGGGTCGAGGTGCCGACCCATATTTCCGGCCTGCTCGCATTCGAGAATGGCGCCGCGGTCTCGATCACCACCAGCTTCGACGTCTGGAAGCATGAACACAATCACATCGAACTTTACGGAACCACGGGCTCGATGATCGTCTCCGATCCCAACCAGTTCCAGGGCGACATCAGGACCAGCCAGTGCAAGGGCGACTGGACGGTGGCCGATCAGATCCATTCCTATGGCGACGGCAATTACCGGGGCCTCGGCCTTGCCGACATGGCGCAGGCGATCGTCTCGGGCAGGCAACACCGCGCCAGTCTCGATCTTTCCCTCCATGTCCTGGAAATCATGGAATCGATCATCTCTTCAGCAGAGATAGGCCAGCGTATCGACCTGAGATATGGCTGCGCCCGGCCGGCGCCGATGCAGGCCGACCTGCCTTTCGGAATTCTGGAATAGGGAATAATGCGATGAGCAAGACGGCACTGATTTTCTGGGGCGGCTGGGAAGGTCACACCCCGGCCCGGAGCGCCGAAATCGTCAAGGAGATGCTGGCCGGCAACGGCTTCGACGTGCAGCTGGAGCAGGGGACTTCGGCGCTTGCCGATCCGCAGCTGGGCATGCTCGATCTCATTGTCCCGGTGATCACCATGTCGACGATCGAAAAGCCGGAGCTGCAAAACCTGACCAGCGCCGTCAGGGCCGGCACCGGCCTTGCGGGCTTTCACGGCACCATGTGCGACAGCTTCCGCAACGAGCCGGAATACCAGTTCATGACCGGCGGCCAGTGGGTCGCCCATCCCGGCAACATCATCGACTATCACGTCGACATCACCAGGCCAGACGATCCGGTCATGCAGGGCATCGACGGCTTCGCCTACCGTTCAGAGCAGTATTACATGCATGTCGATCCGACCAACGAGGTGCTGGCGACGACTACTTTCACCGGCGAGCATCTCGATTTCATCGCCGGCGTCGTCATGCCGGTCGTCTGGAAGCGCCGCTACGGCAAGGGCCGCGTCTTCTACAGCGCGCTCGGCCACACCGCCGACGAGTTCGCCGTGCCGCAAATGCGCACGATGTTCGAACGCGGCGCGATTTGGGCCAGCCGAAACTCGGACCTTGCATAGCCGTTCAATCTGAACGCCACGTACCGTTGTAATCTCTCATAGGGGGCGGCCCGAACGCAGACACAGGCACTGGGCTGCGGCAAGCAATTGACTGCCATGGTAGTATCCAATACATCAGCGGTCCTCATCGAGAAATTCCGCAGCTGGAGGTCGAATGGAGCAGACGTGGCGATGGTTTGGGCCGAGCGACGCAGCAACGCTTGCCCATGCCAGGCAGGCCGGCGCGACCGGCATCGTGACGGCACTGCACGACATCCCTTACGGCGAAGTCTGGCCGATCGACGCCATCAGGCAGCGCCAGGCGCTTATCGAAGCGGATCCGGCGATGGGCCTGAAATGGAGCGTCGTCGAGAGTGTGCCCGTGCACGAGGACATCAAGCTGGGCCGCGGCGATCTCGACCGGCTCTACGACAATTTCAGGCAGACCTTACGCAATCTCGGCGCCTGCGGTGTGCGCACGGTCTGCTACAACTTCATGCTGATCCTCGACTGGACCCGGACCGACCTGGCTGCGCCGCTGCCGGGCGGCGGACGGGCGCTCCGCATGAACATGCACGAGCTTGCCGCGTTCGATTGCTACATGCTGCAGCGCAAGGGATCGGAGCGCGACTATGCGTCCGATGTTCTCCAGCGGGCGAGCGAATGGTTCGAGACGACGCCGGATACGTCAAAAGAGCGTCTGCTCGCCAACATCATGGCCGGCCTGCCGGGCGCCTTCAAACGCTACGACATAGCAGAATTGCGCGAAGTGGTGGCCGAGCAGTCGGGCCTGTCGCACGACCGGCTGCGCGAGAACCTCGTCCGTTTTCTCGAAAACGTGCTGCCGGCGGCCGAAGAGGCGGGCGTCACGTTGGCGATCCACCCGGACGATCCGCCGCGCGATCTCGTCGGCCTGTGCCGGATCGTCAAGAACGCCGACGACATCGCCCTTATCCTGGACGCCGTGCCATCGGCCCATAGCGGCCTCACCTTGTGCACCGGGTCGCTGGGCGCCAACCCGGCCAATGACGTGCCCGCCATCGCCAGGCGCTTTGCGCACAAGATAAACTTCGTGCATCTGCGCAATGTCAGCATGGACCCGGACGGCTCGTTCATGGAATCCGAGCATCTGAGCGGCGATGTCGACATGGTCTCGGTGGTCTCGATCTTGCTCGACGAGCAGCAACGCCGCCGCGATGCCGGTGAACCGGCGGCGCTGCTGCCGTTTCGCCCGGATCATGGCCACGAGCTGATTGATGACGCCGCGCGGCACACCCATCCCGGCTACCCCGTGATCGGCCGTCTTCGCGGCCTTGCCGAATTGAGAGGCGTGATGACAGCGATTGCCCATCAGCGCGGCTACCGGCTGCAATGACGGCGCCCCGCCTGCTCTGCGTCGGCGCGCTCACCTACGACACGATCTTGCGCCTCGATGTCCTGCCCTCCGGCGCCGGCAAGTTCCTGCCGAGCGAGGCCGTGCAGATCGCGGCCGGGATGGCGGCAAGCGCCGCCGCGTCAGCCAGCCGCCAGGGCGGGCAGGTCTGGCTATGGGCAAGCGTCGGCGACGATGCTGTCGGCCGCGATGTCATCGGCCAGATGGAGGCGGAGCGGGTCGACTGTTCGCTGGTGCGCAGGGTTGAAGGCGGTCGCTCGGCCATTGCCACGATCCTGGTCGATGCCGCCGGCGAGCGTATGATTGTGCCCTTCTACGATGCAATCACGCAAGCCGATCCTGACCGTCTTCCGCCCGCGGATTTTTCCCGCTTCGACGCCGTGCTGGTTGATGTCCGCTGGCCCGGAGCCGCGGCCCTGGCGCTGGCGAAGGCTCGCGAGTGCGGCATCCCGGCGATCCTTGACGCCGATGTCGCGTCGCGACCGGTGCTCGACCGGCTACTGCCGCTCGCCTCGCATGTCGTTGCTTCGCTGCCGGCGGCACGCATCCTTTGCGGTCCAGAGGTTTCCGCCGGTTCCGCCGTCGCCATTCTCGGCGAACGGACCGGCGCCTTCGTGGCGGTCACCGATGGGGCGAACGGCACCGCGTTCCGGCACCCGGGCGGCAATGATGTCCGTCATCTGCCGTCGCCGCGGGTCGAAGCCGTCGACACCCTGGCGGCAGGCGACGTGTTTCACGGCACCTTCGCTCTCGGTCTGGCCGAAGGTTGGGACGAAGAGCGGGCGGTAGCAGTGGCCAGCGCCGCCGCCGCGCTAAAGTGCCTGCGCTTTGGCGGACGTCTTGGCGCACCGACGCGCGCGGAAACGCTGGCTTTCATGCAAGGATCGACATGACGCCGAACACGGTTGGGCCGGTTCGGCAAAGAAGGGCACGTCAAGTGGCGCCGATCGACTACCATGGCAGTCGCTGCGCAACTGTTCGAGGGAGAATAAATGGCTGAGTTCAAAAAACGCGCACTGGTCACGGGGGCGGCCATGGGCATCGGCCGTGCTGTCGCCGAAAGGCTGGCCGGGCAAGGCGTCGACCTGATTCTGTTCGACCGGGCGGGCGATCAGCTGGATGACGTCGCGGCGCAGCTTTCGGCGCGCGGCGTGACCGTGCACACCGTGCTTGGCTCGACCGCCGACACTGAAGCCTGTGGCCGCGCCGTCGAGCTTGCCCGATCCGCGTTCGGCGGGCTCGACATGCTCTCCCACAATGCCGGCATCCAGCGTTACGGAACGGTGGAGACCACGGACGAGGCGCTTTGGGACGAGGTGATGAACGTCAACCTCAAGGCTGCCTACCTGCTCTCCCGCGCGGCGATGCCGCTGCTGCGGCAAAGCCGCGGCGCCATCGTCCATATGAGCTCGGTGCAGGGTCTGGCCAGCCAGGAAGGGGTTCTGGCCTACAGCACGGCCAAGCACGGCCTGATCGGGCTGGTCAAATCGATGGCCGTCGATTATGCGCCACTCGGTGTGCGCGTCAATGCCGTCGCTCCGGGCGCCGTCGACACGCCGATGCTGCGGGATGCGGTCAAGCTCAACGATAAGCCCGACGAGATCCTGCGCATCCTCGACAACATGCATCCGCTCGGCCGTACCGCCCAGCCGCAAGAGATTGCCGCAGTCGTCGCCTTCCTGCTGTCCGACGATGCCTCCTTCGTCACCGGCGAGGTCGTACGCGTCGATGGCGGCCTGCTGGCGCGCATCGGCGGTTCTCCGCGCAAGGAATAACGTCGGCGCTGCTGCTTGCGCAGGCATTTCATGAACGGCTTGAAGCTGCAGAGCCTATAAGGGGTCGCCGATGGCACGGCTTTTGGGAACGCGGACCATCACCGAGGGGCGGCTCGACGAAACCGCCCCCGGCGCTTCAGTCGCGGCTAGGACGTTCGAGGTTTTGCTCGACCAGATCCTGACCTTCCGCCTGAAGCCGCACGAGCTGATTTCTGAAAAGGCGATGTCGGAAGCCCTCGGCGTGAGCCGCACGCCGGTCAGGGAGGCGCTCGCCCGGCTGGCCGGTCTTGGCTTGATCGACATTTATCCGCAGCGCGGCAGCATGGTGGCGCCGCTCCGGATTGCCGATCTCGAGAAATCGCAGTTTCTGCGCGAAGCGCTCGAAGTCGGCCTGATCAAGCGCGCGGTCGAGAGCCCGCGTCGCGCCGAACTGCTCGCCATGCTCAAAGGCGAACTGGCGGTCCAGGAGACGTTCGCCTCCATCGCGGACGACAGGCGCTTTTTCAAGTCGGACGAGCTGTTCCACCAGCACATCGCCAGCCATGCCGGCTTCCCCGGAATCTGGGCCGACATCAGCGCGGCGAAGCTGCACATGGACCGCTTCCGTTTCCTGTCTTTCCCGCGCCTCGACAGCATGTCGGTGGTTCTCGGCCAACATCGGCGGATTGTCGATACGCTCGAGCAGGCCGACGCGCTTGCGGCGGAAGAGGCGATGCGAACGCATCTTCGCCGCATCTTCGAGGTGCTCGAAATCGTCCAGGAGCGCTATCCCTATTATTTCGAGGCAAACGGCAGTGTGAGCCCGCTTTCGGCCGGCTCAATCCAAGCCTGAGCCTTTCTTGCGCGCTTCCGAAGGTGTCTTGGTCTTGCTGCCGGATGTGTCGGAAGCTGGCTCGGCTTTGCGATTTTGACCCTCACCGCCTTGCTCGTTGCGGAGCTGCTTTTCCACTATCGATCGCGATCCTTCCGCCGGGTCTTGTTCAGGATGAGTATCGGTTCCCGTCATGTCGGTTCCTATCCATTTTGATCAATTGCGTGCGGCGTGGGCTGACCTCCGCCGCCGGTTCTGTCGCGCCCGATCATCAGCCAGGCGGCGAACAGCACGACCAGTACGACCACGATCCAGGCGACGAAACGAGGCATCGGCCTCATGTCCCTCGCCGCCGCTTGCTGCCGCGTGCCTCCGGATCGGAGCCGGCCTCGACCGTTGGATCGGGCACGACCGGGCCGCGTTCGGCCTCGGAACCCTCAGCTTCGATCTCCTGCACGGCCTGATCCCAATGCTCGCGCTCGCGTCCTTGCGGACGGCCTTCGCGCTCCCAGATCTCATGGGCTCGCTGCCTGATACGCTCTTCCCTGTCCATGGCCTTTGCCTCGTCATCCCCTAATCCGGCGATCGCTGGTTTGTTCCGCGGTGCCAGCGCAGTTCATCGCGATTCAGTTGACCTGATCACCCAGCGCTCTAGATCAAACTTCGCGCCGAAGTCGCCTGGTGCCGGGGAGAACAATCGTGTGGCAGCAACGCTACAAGCACGTATTGTAAATGCCGTTACAGCCGTCGGTTCTCGACCAGACCGCCTGCGCTTGCTGCTGATAATATTTGTAGTGACGGCATGCTCGCCTTCCGGCCAGGTCGAGCAGCAGTCGAAAACCGCGGCTTCCGCCACACAGACCGCATCGCTGGTCCTGGAGAGCTGGATCGCTGGGGAAGCCCCGTCGGAATACACGTCGCGCACTTTGCAATCGGCCGGCAAGGCGCTCGCCGATGCCGGTGCGCAAATCCAGTCCGGCAAGTCGCCTGAGTCCAGCGGGCAAGCCGGTCTGAAGCTGGCGGTTGGACGGCTTTCGGCAGCGGTAATTCGCGCGGCGACGGCCGTGCAGAACGGCAACCGCTCGGAAGTGGAACACGCGCAGCAGGATCTGCGGGCCGCCGCCGCCGACCTGAGCACGTCCTACGCGAAATATTTCGCGCCGAAATCATGAAGAAGCTGCTCGAAATATCGCTCGGCGTCGTCACCAGCGTTGGCGGCTTTCTTGAGGTCGGATCAATGGCGACCGCCGCTCAGGCCGGCGCCGCGTTCAGGTTTCAGCTGATATGGGCCGTCGTCCTGGGCACGATCTGCATCATCTTCCTGGTCGAAATGGCCGGACGCTTCGCCGCAGTTAGTCATCACACCATCGCCGACGGGATCCGGGAACGGTTTGGCTTCAACGCCTTTCTGTGGCCGTTGCTCGCCACTTTGCTGGTTAACTTCCTGGTCATGGCAGCCGAAATCGGCGGTGTTGCGATTGCGCTCGAGCTCGCCACCGGCATCGGCTTTCAGTGGTGGGCGCTGCCGGTCGCTTTTCTGGCATGGCTGTTCCTTTGGAAAGGCACGTTCGGATTCATCGAAAAAGGCGTCGCGATCCTCGGGCTGGTCACGCTGTGCTTCGTGGTTGGCGCCGTCATGCTGAAGCCCGATTGGGGGCAGGTCGCGGCCGGGGCCGTGCCAACACTGCCGGATCACGACGCGGCCAACTACTGGTTCATGGCAGTCAGCATTCTTGGTGCGTCGATCTCGCCCTATCTGTTCATGTTCTATTCGTCGGGAGCGATCGAGGACGAGTGGGACAAGAGCTATCTCGGAGCCAATCGGGCGATTGCCGGCCTGGGCATGAGTTTTGGCGGCACAATCGCTATGGGTGTGCTGATTGTGGCGGCGCTCGTTCTGGCAGCACACGGCATAGTGCAGGTCGACGACTACCACCAACTGCCGCTGATGCTGATTCAGATCTTCGGTTTCTGGGGGTTCGTCCTGTTCGTTGCGTCACTAGGCATTGCCTGCTTCGGCGCCGCGCTCGAAATCGGCCTGCAGCAAGCCTACCTTGTGGCGCAGGGTTTCGGCTGGACCTGGGGCGAGAACCTGAAACCGCGCGACGACCCGGGTTTCAGCACCGTGTATACGGTCTCGCTGTTTCTCGCCGCCATTCCGATCGCACTGGGTCTCGATCCGCTGAAGCTCACCATCTTCTCCATGGCGCTGACGGCCGCCAGCCTGCCGCTAACCGTGGTGCCGTTCCTCTTCCTGCTGAACGACGAGCGTTATATCGGCGAGCACCGCAATGGCATCATCGCGAATGCCGCGGTTATCTTCATCATCGCGCTCGGTTTCTTGCTCGCGATCGTGACCATTCCTTTGCAGATGTTCGGAGGCACGTGATGGATTTGCTGCGTGACATCCTGGACAAGCAAGTGGTCGACCGCGAGCAGGTCAAGATCGGCAAGGTTGACGGGCTGGTGGCCGAACTCAGGCCAGGCAAGCCGCCAAAAATCATTGCGGTCGAGCTCGGCTCGATCACGCTGGCGCGCCGGCTTGGCCAGCGGCCCGGGCGCTGGATGGCGCGGCTTGCGGCAAGGCTCGGCGGCAAGCGCCATGCCGAGCCGCACCGCATCGCCTGGAACAAGGTGCGCGACATCGGCGTCGACATCGAGTTCGATATCGACGTCCGCGAAACGGCGATTTTCGACTGGCAGGACTGGCTGCGCGATCATGTCATTGGGCGTATCCCGGGAGCTGGATGATGGCTACTATCAATCTCGAGCAATTGGCTGGCAGGAATGTGCTTTCGCAGCGCGGCAAAAGCATCGGTCATATCGAGGAGATACGCGCAGAATCGGATGGCGACGACCTGGTGATTGCCGAGTACCATGTCGGCATCTACGCGGCCTTCGAGCGTCTGTCCGCTTCGGCCATCGGCATTGCGGTCCTCAATGTCTTTCGACTGCGCAGTCGCGACAGCATGTACCGCATCCCTTGGGACAAGCTCGACATCTCCGATCCGGCGCGGCCGCGGTTGTTATGCACGACGGAAGAACTTTCCGGTATGAAGGGGAGTATCGAGGGCGATAAACCGGAATGAACGATACTTTCCCGCCGTCGGAGAATGGGGTCCAGTGAAAGTCCTGGTTACCGGCGCCACCGGCCTAATCGGTGCCTCCGTCGTGGCACGCCTTCTTTCCGAAGGACATGAGGTGATCGGATTGGTCCGCAGCCCCGGCGCAAACCGGACCGGCAATTATCAATTGCTGGTGCTGGACATGGCGGTGGCGCTGCAGCCCGAAGACTGGCTACCGCATCTCAGGGGCATAGACGCCGTCGTCAATTGTGCCGGCGTTCTGCAGGATAGCCCTCGTGAAAAGACGCGCGAAGTCCATCGCGAGGCGGCGGCAGCACTCTTCCTCGCCTGTGCGCGGGCAGGGGTTGCCCGGGTGATCCACTTCTCGGCAATCGGCGTCGATCGGGCGCAGCCTTCGGCATTCTCGGCGACGAAGCTGGCTGGCGACCAAGCGCTTATGGCGCTTGATCTGGATTGGGTGATCCTGCGCCCGTCCGTGGTGCTCGGCCGGCCGGTGTTTGGGGCCAGCGCATTGTTTAGGGGTCTCGCCTCGCTGCCGGTGCTGCCGTCCATGCCCGGCACCGGCCCGCTCCAAGTGGTGCAGCTCGACGACGTGGTCTCAACCGTCGTCTTCCTTCTCGATCCCGCCAGTCCGTCTCGCATCGTGCTGGAACTTGTCGGTCCCGAACAGCTGAGCATGGACGAGGTCGTCGGCAGCTATCGCCGATGGCTCGGCTGGGCTCCTGCAGCCAGGTTTGTCTTGCCGGCGGCTGTTGCAAGGCTTCTCTACCGCCTCGGCGACCTTGCCGCGATGTTCGGCTGGCGTCCACCGATGCGCACCAACGCGGCCAGAGAGATTGCCCGAGGAGCGGTTGGAGATCCCTCGGACTGGACCGCCACGACCGGCATACGCCCGCAAACCCTGGCGGGCTTCCTCGCGCTCAATCCGGCAACGGTGCAGGAAAAATGGTTTGCCCGGCTGTATTTCATCAAGCCTGCGATCTTCGTCGTCCTGCCCTTCTTGTGGATCGTGACGGGAATTGTGTCGCTGACCACCGGCTACCGCAGCGGCGTCGATCTGATGCAAGGCACGGGGGCGGGCATCTTGTCGCCGCCGATCGTGATAGCCGGTGCTCTTGCCGACATCGCCGTCGGCGCGCTCCTAGCCTGGCGGCCGGCGGCGCGAAAAGGCCTCTATGGCGGCATCGCGCTCTCGCTCTTCTACCTGGTCGTCGGAAGCTTTCTGAGCCCCGAGCTGTGGAACGACCCGCTTGGGCCGTTCCTCAAGGTGTTGCCGATCCTGGTGCTGCACTTTGTGGCCTTGGCAGTGCTGGAGGAGCGTTGATGCTCTATTTCCTGCTGAAATTTCTGCATGTCATCGGCGCATCCGTGCTGCTTGGTACCGGCGCCGGTATCGCTTTCTTCATGTTGCTCGCCCACAGGACCGGCAATGCCGCGACGGTTGCGGCGGTGGCGCGTGTCGTCGTCGTCGCCGACTTCCTTTTCACCGCGACGGCCGTGGTCGCGCAACCTTTGACCGGAGCCGCGCTCGCCTGGCAGGCCGGCTACTCGCTGTCGGAGGGCTGGATCGTACTTTCGATCGCGCTCTATATCTTCACCGGAATGTTCTGGCTCCCGGTCGTCTGGATGCAAATGGAGATGCGCAAGCTGGCATCGCAAGCCGCCGCTGCAGGCGCGCCGTTGCCGCCGCGCTATCATCGGCTCTTCTGGCTGTGGTTCGCCTTCGGCTTCCCCGCCTTCGCTGCCGTACTCGGGATTTTCTGGCTGATGATCGCGCGGCCTGCGATCGACTGGTGAAGACAGGCCGCGTGCAGCTGCCGGGATGAGCGATGACATTCATTTCAGCGAATAGAGATAGGCCGCAATATCCCGCGCCTCCTGCTCGGAAATTCTGGTCGAAGGCATTGCCGTGTGCGGATTGACCTCCCTTGCGGCGCGTATCCAACGGACCATATTTCGCGGGTTGTTGGACAATACGCCGCCGATATAGATCCGGGTGGCCAAGCTGGCGTCGAGGCGTGGACCAACCAACCCTTGTGCGCTGGGAACGCCGGTGATCGTGTGGCATCCGGCACAGCCATTGGCCATGATGATTGGTATGGCGCGGGCGCCAACACCGCCGGTTGCATTGTCGGCCTTCTGCTCCACTCGACGGCTTTGCTCGAAGTACAACGCGATCCCGGCCAGGGCTGCAACAAGCACGACAATTGCCGCGGCGCCGAGGATGGGTCCGGACGGAGTGAAGCGCGATGTTGCGCGCACGCCGATGCTGCCAGGGGCATTGTCCGTCTTATGCGCGACCCTGGTGAGGCGCTCCGGCCACAACGTCAGCGCCGCCCAAGCTGCGGCCAGCACGGCAATTGCCGTCCCGGCACCAATGACCAGCTTAGACAGCCTGGAGCGCATGCGACGCCTCCCATCTTCTCTGTCCACTTGAGCGAATCCACAGACCGGCCAGCAGCAACGCGGCTCCGCCATAAATCAGGCCGGCCGGAACCCACATCACCAAGCCGGCGAGCTGCTGGTCCTCGAGCGGGCTAAGGCCCCACAATTCCGCGCCGGCTGCGTTTACCGGGTACCACAGCCTTGGCGAGACCAGCAGCAGCACCCCGAGCAGGCCGGTGTGCAGCGAGGTGAAAAAGAGGTGCATCACTGCGCTGCCGTAGGCTTGTTCGCCGCCTGAACGCGGCAGCAGCACCCACCAGAACAGCAGCCCCGTACCGAAGAAGCTGGCATGTTGCGCATAATGCAGGACACCCTGTGCAAGCGCCGCCTCGAACAGCGCCGGAACGTGCCACGCCCATATCGCGACGCCGTGCAGGAAGGTCGCGGCTAGAGGACGGCTGACAGCGGCCCAAACGGCTCGAAGCACCTTCGCCTGCCCGGCTGCGCCAAATGCCAGCCGCAGCTTGATCGGCAATGCCCACATCATCGCCGCCGCTGGACGGGAGGCGACCAGCAGGGGTGCCGCCACCGCCATCAACAGCTCGTGCTCGATCATGTGGGCGGTGAAAACGCGCTCACCGAATTCGTGGAGCGGGCTGACCAGTGCTGCCGCCAAAATGGCCCAGCCGGTCGCAAACAGCAGGGCTTGCCGCAACCGCAACGGGCGGCTGCGGGCACTCCGCCGCCACAGCCGAAAGGCGCCTGCCGCGTAAAGCAGTGCGACCATGGTTAGCGGCAGCGTGATCGGCAACGCCAGCGTCAAGCCGGCCCGCGGGGCGCCGGCACCGTAGCAGATCGAGGTCGAGAAGAGCGCGTCGAAGCTCATCGTAGGCAGCCGTCAACAATGAGCGAAGCCGCGCCTTGCATGACGATTACCAGCGCAAACAGCACCGCGCTGAGAATGCCGATATTGGCGACGAAATCCTCGGTGCCGCGCGTACGATCCGGTTTAAAGGCGGCGCCACCTTGCTGTCGCGCCCGCCACGAAAGCACGCCGCCGAGCAAGGCCAGCACTGTCAGCACCAGCGCAATGACCGGTATGACGGGAATGCCGTGGGCGCACTGCCACTCCACGAACGCATAATTCAGTTGCGTCGACACCGCCCAGGCCAAAGGCCCGGACAACAGCCCGCCCCATGATGTGCCCAAGCGAAGCGCACGCATCTCAGTCAAGCCTCGGCATCCAGTAGATCAACAGATAGATCGGAATCCAGGTCGCGACCACGAAATCCCAGTAGAAGACGTTGTCGCCAACGTCCCCGAAACGCCGGCCGCTATAGCCATGGCGCGTGAACATCAGGACCGTCAGCACCAGCGTGTCGCCGACGTCGGTAATCAGGTGCGTTGTGTGAAGGCCGAGCAGGACCCACAGCATCGAGCCGTACGCATTGGTATCCCAATAAATGTTGAGGGCCGGAAATTCGAACCAACGCACGACAAGCGGTGCGATACCGAGCAGCGACATGACGATCAGGCCGATGCGCACGGGCACCATGGCACAGGCTTCGGCGTAGCTGTTCAGTATGTGATTGGGCACCACGCTGGCGAGCAGCAACAGCGTGACGATGGTGCCCGGCCAATGGTTGGGCGGCGGCACGCCCAATGGCCATTTGGGCGACAGATAGGCGAGGTAAAGATAGGTGCCTGCGGCGAGCGCGAAGCCGGTGCCCTCCAGCGCCATGAAGGCGAGAGTGCCCCACCAGGTCGGGCTGCGCGGTCCGATCCCGAAGGTCGGGAGTTTGGAAAGATCGGCGACAGGATGCTGTTTCATTCCTCATCCTCCGGATCGCCTTTCGGCCAGAACCAACCGATCAAAGTGATGGCGATCGGCCCGGCTCCCCAGACCACCGCCCACGGGCTGAAGATCGAATAGAGAAAGGTGGCGCCGACGGCGAGCGCGGCGAACAATGGCCAGATCGACGGCGTCGCCGACTTCTCGCGCACATCTGGATGCGCCTCTGCCACGGTCGAAATGACAAGTTCGCGCGCGTCGACGCGAAGCCCGGTCGCGACAGGCAGCGTGTCACGTTCGGCCCAGAGCAGCTCGGCGTGGGTAACCACCGGGATCCGAGCGAAATTATAGCTCGGCGGTGGAGAGCTCGTCGCCCATTCCAGCGTGCCGGCATTCCAGGGATTGTCCCCGGCCGGGGCGCCCCTCGAGGCGCTGTACACCAGGTTTATAGTGAACAGAACGAAGCTTAGGAACAGGATGACCGCGCCGGCTGTGATGAACAGGTTGATGTTGCCCCAGCCGAGTTCCACCGGATAGGTGTAGACCCGCCGCGGCATGCCCCACAGGCCGACAATGTGCATCGGAAAGAACGCCGCATTGAAGCCCAGGAAGGCAAGCCAGAAGTGCCAGCGTCCGAGACGTTCGCTCATCATCCGGCCGGTGATCTTGGGGAACCAGAAATAGGTCGCGCCGAGCAGCGGGAACACCGACCCGCCGATCAGCACGTAATGGAAATGCGCGACCACGAAATAGGTGTCGTGCACTTGCAGGTCCAATGGCACCGACGCCAGCATCACCCCAGTCAGGCCGCCCGCGACGAACGTGAAGAAGAAGCCGAACATGAACAGCAGCGGCGTCCTGATTATCGGGCGTCCGTCCCACAATGTCGCCAGCCAGCAGAAGATCTGCAGCCCGTTCGGGATGGCGATCAGCATGCTCGAGGCGGTGAAGAAGCTCGCGCCGAGCTTGGGCAGACCGGTTGCGAACATGTGGTGAACCCACAGGCCGAACGACAGAAAGCCGACTGCGATCAAGGCCAGTACCATGCCCAGATAGCCGAATACCGGACGCCGGGCGAAAGCGGCGATGATCGAGGACACCATGCCGGTAGCCGGCAGGAATATGATGTAGACTTCGGGGTGGCCGAAGAACCAGAACAGGTGCTGGAACAGCAATACGTCGCCGCCCTCGGCGGGATTGAAGATATGGGTGCCGACCAGCCGGTCGAGGATCAGGAACGTCGACGTGATCATGACCGCCGGCATGGCGAACACGATGACGAAGGAGGTGACCAGCATCGCCCAGACATAGAGCGGAATCTTGTCCAGCGACATGCCCGGCGCACGCTGCTTCAGCACGGTGACGATGGTGGCAACCGCGACCGCCAACGACGACACTTCGGTATAGGTGATCATCTGCGCCCACACGTCGGAACGCTTGCCTGGCCCGAATTCAGGACCGGACAGCGGCACGTAGGAGAACCAGCCGACGTCGGGCGCCATGTCAAGTGCAAACGACACCCAGGCGAAGAGGCCACCGGAGAGATAAATCCAGAAGCTGAATGCATTGAGGCGCGGAAAGGCGATGTTGCGGGTGCCGACCATCAGCGGCACGAGATAGATGCCGGTCGCCTGAACGATCGGCACCGCAAACAGGAACATCATCGTCACGCCATGCATGGTGAACAGCTGGTTGTAGCGGTCCGGCCCGATCAGCCCGCGCTCCGGCCCCGACAGTTGGATGCGCATGGCAACGGCGCTGAGGCCACCGAAGCACAGGAAGGCGAAAGCGGTAATCAGGTAGCGCCGCGCGACAATCTTGTGGTCGACGCTCGAGAGCGCACCGATGATGCCCGGCGCCGTCTGCCATGTCCGCGCCAGCCAGCGGTCAAGGCTGGAGTCGTCGAGGCCGGTGTCGCGAGGACCGTCGCGCTCGGGGGCCAGGTCTCCTTTGCCGGCCGCTGCTCGCTCGCCGGCGAGCCGACGCTCACGGGCCACGTCGGCGCTGCTCATTTCAGGCCCTCGAGATAGGCGACGATCGCATTCAGTTCGTCCCCGTCCAGTCGCACCACCGGCATGTGGGCGCCTGGCTTGATCCCCTGCGGATTGGCTATCCAGGCTGCGAGATTGCCGCGGCTCATTGTCAGCGTGCCGGCAGCGAGCGTTTGCCGGCTTGCGATATGCGTGAGGTTTGGGGCGACCGTGCCGCCGGCGATGGTGCCGCCGATCTTGTGGCACATCACGCAGGGCCGTTTGAGGAACAGGTCGTGGCCGGTTTTGGCCTCGGCCGACACGGGGGCGGCCGCCGGCCGCAGCTGATCGTTCAGCCAGGCATCGAAGACGGGCCGAGGTTCGGCGATGATGAAGGTGCTCATATTGGCATGCTGCGCGCCGCAGAACTCGGCGCACTGGCCGCGATAGACGCCGGGCTTGTCAGCCTTCAGATCGAGAACGTTCTCGTGGCCTGGAATGAGGTCCAGCTTGCCCGAGAGGTTCGGCACCCAGAAGGAATGGATGACGTCGGTCGAGGTCACTACAAGCCGCACCGGCTCGCCCGCTGGAATGTGGATTTCATTGGCGGTCGTCAGGATGCGCTTTGGCTGATCGTTTTCGTAGCGCACCTCCCACCACCATTGATGCCCGGTCACCCGGATCGTCAGCGCCGCATCCGAGCCAATGGCGGCGAGCGTCCGGTTAGCGAAGTAGCTCAGCAGCGTCAGGCCGACCAGGATCAGGGCGGTAGCGGCGAGTGCGGCGACGACAATTCGCATCTTGCTGCGCTCGGCGGCAGCGTCGAGGACAAGCGGATCGCCGACCGGCAGCGGGCGCCGGGTCAATGGCACGATCAGCACGGCCATCACCAGAAGCCAGACCACCGTGCAGAGTGCTGTAAAGAACCAGATCAGCCATGCGAGCTCGTTCGCGGCCGGGCCCTTTGGGTCGAGCGCGGATTGCCAGCCGCTGCATCCTGCGAGGACCAGGATGCAGGCCGTGCACCCGCACACCGTCCAGACACCGCGGCTCACGGCGACTTCCCCAGCGTCGTGGCGTCCGGCAGGCGATTCTCGGATGGATGGGGCATCATGTCGTCGTCGCGGCCCGGCGCGGCGGAGGACGGTGCGTTGCCGCTAAGCGCCCGGACGAAGGCGGCAAGCTCCCAGATCTGGTCATCCGGGATCGTGTCGCGGAAGCTCGGCATGCCGTTGGGCCGGCCGTCCCTGATCGTGGCGTGGATGCTTTCGATCGAGCTGCCATAGAGCCACTTCTGGTCCATGAGCGCCGGGCCCATGCCGCCGCCGCCATTGGCATGGCAGCCGGAACAGTTGAACCAGTTGAACAGACGCTTGCCCTCGCTGAGGTGGAAGGCGTTGGCCTCGAACACGCCGGCCTTGCTGTCGGACGAGGTCGGCCGTTGGCCGCCCGGCTCGAGGGCAGTCACGGCTGCCGGTTGATCGCCCGAGCCGAGCGCCGATTGTGGACGCGTGTCGCGTTCCTCACGCTGGCACCCGGCAACCGCGAGGATCGCGAACACCAGCAAGGGAAGACCGCGCTTCATTTCAAGGCGCTCCGACAGGATCGAGGCGGGGCACCTGGTAGGTCGCCAGGATCGCGTCGATCTCGGCGCGGTGTCTGGTCAGGGCGGCGTTCACCTCGTTGCGCAGCGTATCGTCGCCACGGCGCACGCCCATCGAGATGTCGTAGATCATCGGCAGTTGCGGGCCGTCCACGCGCGGCGAAACCGGCGTGATCCGCAGCGCCACCTTCTGCCTGGATGCAAAGTAGCCGGCCAACGGCCCCCAGACGACGGCCATATCGATGTCGCCATTCGCGACCGCCTCAATGATGCGCGCTGGCGGGTTCGGCGCCGAATAGTCTCCATAGACGGGGAAACCGATGAGATGGCCGACGATGCCACGACGGCCAAGCGCCTGGACGGGGGGCGAGTTGGCGCCATCGTCGCCGATCAGCTGGACGCCGATGTGCAGATCGCGCAGGCGAGGATCGTTGAAGGACGTGATTTCCGGCGCATCCTTGCGTGTCACGAACACATAGGAAGACCGGTAGTAGGGCGCGGTGGTGCGCAGCATCTCGAGATTAGCGGGCGCGCCGGGCACCAGATCGCATAGCCCGGCCTTCAGCGTGTTGCGGACGAAGCCACGGCGCTGTGCCCACCATGTGTAGGAAACAGTCGCGCCAAGCTCCGTCGCGACGAGTTCGGCGATCTTGTTTTCAAAGCCCTGCCTGGCGGCATTGGAGAACGGCATGTTGTTGGGATCGGCGCAGATCCTCAATTCGCGCGCATCGGCAACGGCGGCGACGAGCGAGAGCGCCAGTGCGCCGACCGCGGCGCCAAACCGCCGGGAAGATTTTCTCCGTGCGCGCGCAACTCGGCCGGTCGTCTCAAGGGAGCCGGAACACATACAGCGTACCTCCCGGCGTGGTTACATCCTTCAGATCCTTCATGACGTTGACGAAGCCGAGCGCGGCGGTGGCGTCGCGCGGATCGAGATCGCCGGATATGATCGCGCCGGCCCAGCCGCCGACGCCCGAAAGAATCGCGACATATTGGTGCCCATCCGGGCCGCGATAGGTGATCGGCTGGCCGATGATGCCGGACGACGTCTTGAACTGCCACAGCAGTTCGCCGGTCCTGGCGCTGACCGCCTTGAACCAGCCTTCCATAGTGCCATAGAACACGACGTTGCCGGCGGTGGCGACGGCGCCGCTCCACACCGGAAAGTTCTCCTTCAGGCTCCACGCCGGCTTGGCGGCGGCGACATCCCAGGCGGTGAAAGCACCGCGATTGCCGCCCGGCCCGGGGATCATGCGCACGTTCATGCCGACATAGGGCGTGCCGGCGATGTAATTCACTTCGACGCCCTCTTCGTCCATGCAGAGATTGTTGTGCGGGATGTAGAGCAGACCGGTCTTGGGCGAGAATGCCGAAGGCTGCCAGTCCTTGAGGCCCGATGCGGTCGGGCAGATGTCGCGCACAACCTTGCCGGTGCCGGTCTTCTTGTCCGGATTTACAATCAGCCGGCCGGTCTTGAGGTCGACGCCCGTGCTGGAATTGACGGGCCCGAAGGGGACTGCCGACAGGACCTCGCCTGTGGTGCGATCCAACAGATAGACGTAGCCGTTGCGTTCCGGTCGGACCAGCACCTTGCGGGGCTTGCCCTGCCAGGTCATGTCGAGCAGCACCTGTTCGTTGATGCCGTCGTAGTCGTGCAAATCGTGCGGGGTCCATTGATAGAACCATTTGGCTGCGCCGGTGTCGGGATCGCGGGCAAAGATTCCGGCGGTCCATTTGTTGTCGCCGGGCCGCAGATCCGGATTCCACGGACCGGGATTTCCGGTGCCATGGAAGATCAGGTTTAGGTCCGGGTCATAGGAGATCCAGCCCCACACATTGCCGCCGCCGATCTTCCAGGCGTCGGGCGGCCACGACGTCACGCCGAGATCCTTGCCCTTGTCCATGTCGTAATGCGGCTTGAAATCGGGGCCGATCAGCACCTCGGCGTCCGGGCCGGTATTGTAGGCCGTCCAGACGACGTGCCCGTCGCTGGCGTCGAGCGCCTTGATCCAGCCGCGTACGCCCATTTCGCCGCCGGAATTGCCGACCAGAACTTTGCCCTTCACCACCAGCGGCGCCATGGTGATGGTCTCGCCGATATTGATGTTGCCGATATGGGTGTTCCAGACCGGTTTGCCGGTGGCCGCATCGACGGCGATGGCATGGCCATCGAGCGTGTTGAAATAGATGCGCCCTTCGAAGAAGGCTGCACCGCGGTTGACCACGTCGCAACAGGCAACTCCCTGCGCGGCGGGCTCGGGGTTGGGCTCGAATTTCCACTTCATCGGCGCGCCGGGCTTGGTAAGGTCAAGCGCATAGAGGATGTTGGGGAAGGGCGTCACGATGTACATCGTGTTGCCGACGACCAGGGGCGCGGCCTCCTGGCCCTTGTTGACGCCGGTCGAGAAGGTGAAGGCCACCTGCAGGTTCTTGACATTGTCCTCGGTGATCTCCGCAAGTTCGCTGTAGCGGGTCGAGGCGTAGTTCTTTGCCGGCATCGCCCATTGGCCGTCGTCGGGCGGAGCAGCTGCGGCCGGCGGATTTATCGCAAAGCTTGACGTTGACTGAGCAACCGCCGCGGTAGTCAGCGCGAAGCCTGCCAGCAGCGTCCATCCCAGCATCGCAGCCAATGGCCTCTTTCCCCTTTTGCCAGGCACCCTATTTTTCGCCGCCACCAGTCGCGCTTGCCTCATTGGCTGTCGAGTTTGCCGACATTGGCGCAGAGCTCCACTAGCTGCCGCTGCGCCGTGTTTGTTGAACACTCTCCAACGCGTGAGCGGCGCAGAAGTGCCAAATGCAACGAAATAAATGTCGGATTCGGTTGGCCAAAGTCGGCGGCCGGGCGCTTGGGACAGCCGATCCGAATGTTAGCGCTCAAGTCGGAAGTAAATCTATTCCCGGTGGTCCGGGTTCGGCTGGAACGGAGCGGCGCTTTTCGCAGTTGTGTCGAATGCTGTCTGCAGTCGAGCAACTGGCTCAATCGGTAAAAGAGCGGCGAGCGATCTTGTTCGTTGGAGCCGGGGTGTCGATGAGCGTCGGCTTGCCGTCCTGGCAAAAGCTCATCCAACACATGCAAAAAGAGCTCGGTCTGGACGAGGATACGATCGGTGCGCCGGAGGCCAGCTATCAGGCGCTTGCCGAATACTACCGGCTCAAGCAGGGGAGCCTCGGCCCTTTGCGCAGTTGGATGGATCGTGAGTGGAGCGTCTCGCGGGAAGAAGTGCAGCGGTCGGCAATCCACAAGCTCATCGTATCGCTCGATTTTCCGATCATCTACACGACAAACTACGACCGAAATCTCGAAGTTGCCTTCGAGATCCATAGCCGGCCCTTTGTGAAAGTGGCCAATGCGAAGGATTTGCCCAAGGCCACTGGCGAGGTGACGCAGATCATCAAATTCCACGGCGATTTCGACGACGACAAATCTTTGGTCCTGGCGGAGACCGACTATTTCGACCGGCTTTCGTTCGATTCGCCGCTCGACGTGAAATTTCGGGCCGACGCGCTCGGGCGCACCATCCTGTTCATCGGCTACAGCATGTCCGACATGAACATCCGTCTGCTGCTGCACCGGCTTTGGCAGACCTGGCGCCGCTCCGGCTATGACAAGAATCGCCCGAAATCCTTCATCTTCATGTCGCAGCCGAGCATCGTCCAGGAGGCTGTCCTCGGCCGCTGGGGCATCGATATGCTGACCGAAGAGGCCGACGATCCTGAGGACGCGCTGCTCGCGTTCCTGAACGAACTCAAGGATAGGGTGGGCCGGCCCGACGGCGCCTGAAAAGCCTGCGCAGCGACGAAGCAGTGGGGAACCGGTTGGCCCGATGTCAGTTGGGGAGGCTAAGTCTCACGGGATCAAGCCTGTATGAGCGGAGGCAAACACAAGCGCAGAGTGCATGCCAAAGACGGCCTGTCGGCCGAGCAGGCCTATGAGGTCAATTTCTTTGCCCGCAGGTGCGGCCTGACCAGGGACGAGGCGCTCAAGATGATGCGAGATGCCGGTCGGTTGAAGGACGGCGCGAAGGCCTCCTACGAAACCGGGGCGAAGTAGCGGCATGGATCCTGCCTCGTGGGCGGCCTTTCTCGGGACGGTCATTCTGATGCAGATGCCGCCGGGGCCTGACAGTCTGCTGGTGATGGCGCGTGGCGTCGGGCAGGGCCGTGACGTTGCCCTGTTCACCGTCCTGGGAATGACCATCGGCGCCGGCATGGTCCAGTTGCCACTCCTTGCCCTCGGCATATCGTCGCTGCTCCAGGCATCGCCCCTTGCCTTTGCCATGCTTCGATGGATGGGCGCAGCCTATCTCGTTTGGCTTGGATCGCGTCTGGTGCTGCTGCCGTCGGCCGGCGTCGCCGTCGAGGAGCCCCGCAGTGTCGGGCCGCTTGTGGCCGCACGCGAAGGAATGATCGCCAATCTGATAAATCCCTGGCCGATAACCTTCATGGTGGCATTCCTTCCACAGTTCGTCGATCCCGCGCGCGGATCGGTCACACTGCAATTGCTGCTGCTCGGCGGCAGCCAAAAAATAACCGGTGTGCTCGTGCTGGGCACATATGCGCTCGCTTCCGGTACGCTCGGGGCCTGGATCATGAGACGACCGAAGGTAAGGCTCTGGCAGCAGCGCGTGGCAGGCTGCTTCGTCGTCTGTCTCGGTATCCGCATGGCAGTCGGTGGTGGCGCGCACCGCTGAGGATCGAGCGATGCAGCGGCCGCCGATGGAACATCCGCCGACAATTTTCGTTGACATGCTCCACAGGCGAGAGGTCGAGCATGTCGAAGTTCCAAGCCGCTACCCCGGAGCGTTTGCAGCAGCTCAGGCTCGAGGCGACAGCGCACTTTGCGCCACTCATACTGCGCGAGGCGCTGGTGCGTCTCTGCCGAGCGTGTGGAAGCGAGAGCCTCGAACGGTTCGAGAAGACCATGGTTGACCAAATCGAGGCATCGCGTGACGAAAAGGCCGATTTCGACACAATGAAGGAATTTGCCATCGAACAGCTCTATGGCTGGATTCGAGAAGTCAGGTCTTCACCGGACATGACACAGCCGCTGGAGAATGTAGACATCCGAAGGACCCCTGGCCGCTCGGAAGAGCCGCAAACGCTGGAAGACCAGTTGCAGGCGGGTCTGGAGGATTCTTTCCCGGCAAGCGACCCACCGGCTGTTGTGTCCACCGCGATTCCCGGCGGATCGAAGAAGCTGGTCGGAACCGACGAGGTCCTCAGGCAGCAGCGGGAGAAAAAGGCCGAGAACGCCAATCATTCGCGATAAACCAAGCTTTGGACGGAACTGCCGGGAAGCAGCGTGCACCCGCTGTCCGACATGAAGGCTGTCAGGCCACGCGCGTCATGCGCCTCGCCTTCGGCAAGAATGTTCGCCTCCCAAGCGGCGTCGACAAATGCTTGCCGCGCTTTGGCGGCCGTAATTTCACCGGTCCGGGCGCGATTCAATACATCAGCGGCCGCCTGCGCCAGCGGAGCATTGCGCGCCGGCCATTTCTCGCTTTTCAGGCAATGTACTGCTTCGAAAACGGAACTGACCAATCGCGATCGCCCAGGCTTGCCGAAATAGATGCAAACAGGGGTATCGAACTCTGTTCTCAGCACCGTATTCCTCCCGGTTCAACCAAGGTGGTCGCTTCAAGCAAGCTGGGCGTCTTCAGGGTCTACACGGCCGTCCGATGGGCGTTTCAGCCAAGCGTCGTGGGCCTTCGCAGCTGTTGTGGGGCGTGCTGGTGTTTCGGCTGCGATATCGTAGGCCAGAATGCCCGCCTTGCGGGCGAATGTATCGAACGCCGCGCGCACCGCCTCGACGTCGACCTCGTCAGCCAGCCCGGCGCGACAGGCGTCGAACGCCGCCTTGTGCGCCGGACCGCGGCTCGGCCATTCGTTTAAGACGTCATAGGCCTGCCAGATATTCTCGACATGGCGAGGGAAACCAAGGCCGACGAGAATTGGAACGGGGCGGCCAAACGATTTTTTTGTCATCTGTGTCTCCGCGAAAGAGCCTGTCGCATCAACGTCCGGGGCGGACACGAGGCTCATGCTCTTTAACGCGGGATTGCTGCACGGGTTGCAGCAGGTTTGTTCGATCGTGCGCAGCCGGTCACTTGTTGGTCCGCATCTTTTGCCGGGGATTGATACCGCCTTGCGGCGTGGTGTCGTTCTCGACATCGCCTTCGAACGTATTGTTGCCCTGATCGAGCCGGTCGCCCTCCTTGATCGTGCCCCTGGAACTGCCGATGCCGGGATCGTTGGCAAGATCGCTATCGGCCGGCGTTTTGCCTTTGGCGTGCTTGTTTCCTGTCATGGACTCCTCCTGTTTCTTGAGGTGGCGGGCCGCCCTTGAGGTCGCAGCCAAGGCTCGCTGCGAGATCGCATTTCGACGCGCCAAATGTCGGCGCCCGAATTTGTCGGACGACCTTGATTTTGAACTCCGCGATCCCGATGGTTGTTCCGTCAAAAATATCGCCGTCGGCCGGGATTGCTCAGCCAAGTCCTCTCCGGTTTCTGGAGCCGAGTGCTTTCGCCAACCGGAACGATCTTTCGCCCAATGCATTTAACTGGTCTGCGCTCACGAACTCATTCTGGACGGGAGCTGGACCATTGCCACCTGCAGCCTACGCCTTGGCGACTCGCGAAACCGAAGAAGTTTCCATCGTCGACCTCATACCCGCTTTGAGGGCTTTCGCCCGCACCTTCTGCCGCACCCCCGATGATGCCGACGACCTGGTCCAGGAGACGCTGACCAAGGGCTTGGCCAACATTGACAAGTTCGAAGCTGGAACGCGCATGAAGTCATGGCTCTTCACGATCATGCGCAACACCTACTACACGCGTGTCAGGGCCGCGGTGAGGGAAGCGCCCGGCCTGCTCGACTGCGCTTCGCTGCGGCCGATCTCGGAAGCGACGCAGGAATGGTCCGTACAGGGCAAGGAGGTCCACCAGGCCATCCAGAGCCTTCCTGAGCACCAGCGCGAGGTTCTGATGTTGATAGGCGTTCTGGGCGTCAGCTATGAGGAAACGGCCGAAATATGCGGTTGCGCGGTGGGAACCGTGAAGAGCCGGCTCAACAGGGCACGCGCCGGCGTGCTGGAATACCTTGGCGAAAGTTCCTCGCAAACCCTGATGGAAAGGCGCAGCTATCTGTCCGAAGGACAACTGGACTTCGAAGCCGAGAGGCGCCGCTAATACACGTCACGTTAGTTGCTGGTCTCGCGCAAGCGCCTTTCGACAAGCGCATGCTGCAACTCGATCGCAAGTTTGGTCAGCCGGTCAGGAACCCTTTCCTGTTCGATGGCCGCAAGCAAGGAAGCGATTTCCCGGTCTATCGTCAGATCGGCACGCGTGCTGACAGAATCTTCCCTTGAGCGAGACATCGCGTTCTCTTGGCAAATGTTGGTCCCTTCACCTCACTCTGGTGGCAACAGTGCGAGTTTGCAAGAATTTGCAGGCCATCCATGCGACCGGCTTCGGTCCTTGCACAGCTTCGTCAGCGGTTGGCCTCTCGCTGCGTTTCAATTGCTCGCCGGCTGCAAGCCATATGCCGCCGCAACGATCAGTCTTCAGGCCGCCGATCCGCCGAATGATCCTGGTACTGCTCGGACTTGACCCGATTGCCGTCGAGCCCACGCTCCTTGGTGTGCTGCTTCTTGTCTCTGTTGGACAGAACGGCGTTCTCTCCGATCTTGTCCTTGGGAAGATCGGTCATCGCGCCAGCGCCAGCGCCTTTGCCGTGACTGCCGCGACCGATGTGTTTCTTGCTTCCGGACGCCATCTTGTCCTCCTTCATACCGTCGAATAGCGGCTTTTCCCGTTCGGCATCCGAACCATCGTTGGGCCGCAATGTTCCGCCGGAAATGGTAAGCAGGAAGGCATCGCCGTCCCAGTGCCGGAACGGCTTTTCGCCGTCGACGAGGACTTGCATGCCATTTGCGTTGGCGAAGTTATGGACATCGGCGCGATCCAGCGCCGGCGATCCGCGATATGAATAATTCAAAAGCGCGGCCATCCCCGGCCTCTTCAGCACGCGCGCGATTTCCACGAAATGTCGCTCCGCAAGGCCGGCCAGCACCAGATAGGGAAAGCTGTCGACGGCCAGTACGCGGTCGAAGCTGGCATCGCAAAAATCGGCAAGATCGAAACCGCGCGTAGGGCGGAATTCTACGTTGCCGAGCCCGGCGCATCGCCGGCGGGCGATCGAGATCATCGCTGGGGATATATCGCTGCCGACGAGCCGGTGCGATAGAGCGGAGAGCGCGCTTTCGAAGCGACCGATACCACAGCCGATATCCAGTATGTCGTAGTCGGTACCGGTAAAGCCTCGCCTCTCCAGCCATGCAACGATCTCAGCCGTAGCGGCAGAGAGCTTTTCCTCATTGCCCAGCGATGACAGCTGGACGCTCGCCGCCGGGGAGATCGCCGCCGCCGCGTCAAACCCGGCCGCCAGCCGCTTGACGACCGCATCGTCGGTCTCGTCCTCGCCACGCCCGTGCCGAACGGCACCACCTGTTTTGCGCAGCGTGGCGAAGATCTCGGGCCTGCGCCGAAGCAGGTCGGCAATCCGTTGCAGTTTTGCCGTGTTTCGCGGGTCAGCCGAGTGCGTGTTTTGCGCAATCTTCGCCAATTCTGCAGCATCGATTCCTGTCTCGAGACGGAGAGCCAGCCTGGCGATGACGGCTTCGACGCCGGTACCGTCTGCCATGCAATCCTCCAGCACCCGCCTTGCTGATATCGACCGCCGAGATTCCGGCTGCGTCGCGCTCATCGCCCTTTGCTCCGCGTCCAGATCTTGCGCATCGTCCACCGGTCTACGGCGCCCCAGCTGTACTTGTAGGCCTCTTGTCCGCGCAGAAAATCGAACTCTTCCGCGCCTTCGCAGATCGCCTGCCTTATCGCCTGGCCGATGAGCAGCGCGCCGGGACTTTCCTCGGCATAGGCCGGATCGAAGCCACCGAGATAAGCGCAAGCGCGGCCACGATGATGGAACCCGTAATAGGCGCCCACGATCGCGTTACCGATCGTGATAAGCCAGCATCGGGCAAGCACCTGTGCGACCAGCTGCGGCAGCGCCTGACGGTGGAATGCTTCAACGCGGGAATCGGACAGAACCCCGTCGCCGTGTCCGGCCCAGCGCGCGCGGTGAAGGCGGATCAGGTGGTCCAAGAATGTCTGCGGATCGGACAGAGCGGGTTCGATGGAGACACTGCCGCGTCTCGACGCGGCCCTGTGGGCGCGCCGCAATTGTCGCCTCCGCCGTGCCGGAACGCAGCCTTGAAGCGTCTGGTCGCCGGCGAGGGCGAGCACCGGGCAAGCGGCGTGACCGACGGGTTGGCACGATTCGAGCGCGGCATGCCTGATGGCAAGGCCGGCGCCGCCGCGAGGCAGATCCTGCAAGATCCACTGTGACCAGCCGACGGAAAGAACGGCGCCACCGATGACTGCGCCGACCGGTTCGGCCATCTCGGGAAGACAAAGGACATCCAGATAGTCGCTCAACGAAATGCCGAGCGGAAGCAATCGCGCGCCGGCGTCGTGGCGTTCCAGATAGAGTGGCGCCAGGCCGACCAGATCGTCGCCACGCCAGACGGCGACCGTCGCTAGCTCGCCGGGAGCAAATGTCCGCCACCATGGCAGCAACCATGCGGGAGACTGGAACGGCGTCGCCGAGGGACTGCGCGACCAAAGTTCCCACCAGTGCGGCTCGAGGGCTTCGAGGTCCGCCGGATCGTCGATGATCTCACTGCGGAGCATGTCCTGCTCACCTCGCCGTCGCGAGCTGCCCGCTGTCTGTGCCGAGCCGTGCCAGCGCCCGATAGGCGTCCATGTAGGAGGAAACCATGCGGTCGAGTGAAAAGCGCCGCCGCGCCTCGGCTCGGCAGGTCTCGGGGTCCAGGCTGGGTGCGGCAGCGATGGCTTCGGCCATCTCGTCGACATCCCCGACCAGATACCCGGTCTTGCCGTGCTCGACCACATCCGGCAGTGCGCCATTCGGGAAGGCCACCACGGGGGTGCCGCAGGCGAGCGCCTCCATTGCGACGAGCGAACTGGTCTCCGCGGCAAGGCTCGGGATGACTAGGCAGCGGGCTGTATTCAGCAGGCGCCGCTTGGCGACAAAACCGAGCGGACCAAGGAAGCGGCGCCGGTCGTCCAGCCGGCGTTCGACCTCGTCGCGAAAATACGTTGTGTGAGTTTCATAGGGGTAGACCTTGCCACCGATGACCAGCGGCACGCTGGCCTTCTTGGCTGCCTCGAGCGCCAGATGGATGCCCTTTTCCGGGCAGACGCGGCTGAGCACGAGCGCAAAGTCGTGTTTGGCCTGCGGCTCGCTCAGCGCGTCGACGTCCACTCCGTTGGGAATCGGCCCAATCAGCCTGGCTCCCGGCGGTGCGGTTCTTTGCTGAGCCGCCGATACCGCATGCAGCCACAGATCCTCCCGCGCCGGATTGAGGGCGTCGGCCGGATACCAGTCGAGCGGCAAATGCAGGGTCACCAATGTCGGCCCGTCGCCCGGCAGATAGGCATCGAAATCGATACCGTGCAAATGGACCACGTCGATTCGCCAGCGAGCCCGTGCGGTAGCAATTGCGGCGCAATGAGCACGCTGCGCCCGGCGCTTGGCCGCTTCATCGAGCACGCCCGGTTCGGCCGGCGTCTCGATGAGGACACCCGCAGCGCTCGAGCCCTGGCAGCCGATCACGATCGAGCGGTGTCCGGCCTGTACGAGCGCCTGGTCGAGCATCGACAGCACCTGCTCGGCACCACCGACCGCATCCGGCCCGACCGGGGCGAGGGGATAGGCGACGTTGAGGACGGTGAGCGTCATGGCTGGAGAGCCGAAGCTCCTCACGCTGCGGAGGCGCGCAGCCTGCCGACCGAAGGGGCAGCGATGCTGCCGGCATATCGGCGCGTCATTGCCGCGCAGAAGTCGGCGAATTCCTCCGGCACCAGCGGCGGACTGCTGTGGTGCGGCATCATTCCGCGGTGTTCCGGCGTGAAGCAGAAAGTAACCGTCACGTCGAAGTCGGCCAAAGCTTCCATCTGCCGGTCGAACCAGTCAAGTGCGTTCGGCCTGAAGCTGTCGGCCCAGGAAAGCCCGGTGCGCAGATTGGTGACGCCGAGGCGTTTCATCCAGGCAACGGCATCGTCCAGCCGGTGATCTTCGAAATGGAACCACTGCACCAGTCCCATTGCCGGCGTGTGGTGCAGGAACTCCTCGAGCGCGGGCTTTGGCGTGCCGTCCTGGCGGAGCAAGCCCATGTAGAAATGGCGGTAGTAAGACGAGCCTTCCGCCTCGCGATGGCGCGTCGTCGCTTCCCACTCGCGCGGCAGGTCGTAGAGGCTGTACCATTGGATGCGCGGTGCCTTGCCGATCAGCAATTCCGCGGTCCGGCGCAGGCCCCAGACCTGTACCTCCTCGGCGCCGAAGGTCGACACGCCGACCTCGCTGACCCATACCGGAAGATCGGTGACAGCCGAAATCTCGCCGATCTTTTGCGGCCATTCGTGGATCTGCCAGAGGTTCCAGTCGAGCGGAAAGCCGTGCACGGCGACCGCGTCGACATGATTGAGCACGCCGAATTCCTTCATCCGTGTCATGAAGCCGGCATCGATCGGCGAGATGCCGCCAAGGACCTTGGTCAAGGCCGGATTCTCCAACGCGATCGCGTCGGCGGCCAGGATTGCCGTAGCGGCGAAGCGACTCCAGTCGGGGTCGAGCTCGGGATCCCAGTGGGATTTGTTGTTGGGCTCGTTCCAGATCATGGCGGCTTCAATCATTTATCTGTCCTTTCGACGGGTAGACGGCGGCGCCGCCGGCCGGCACGTCGCCGGTGCGGCAGAAATAGACCTCCTGCTCCGGTTGCAGCACGATCTCGAAGCCGGCGCTGCGCAGCATGGCTTCGGTGCAGGCGCGATTGGGAATCCACCAGTTGGTCGGGTCGTCGGCATAGCGATGCTCGATGAAATGCAGCTTTGGGAACTCCGGCCGGTCGAATAGGTCGTGGGTCCAGAAATGATAATTCTGCTCGAGCGCCGGCACGTTGGTGCTGCCGCGCTGCATCGACTGGAAGATCATCAGGTCCCGGGCGACGTGCTCCCGGATCAGATCGAGTGCGAGCAAGGGATGGCGCAAATGGTAGAGCACGCCCATGAACAGTACGATGTCGAACCGCTCATGCAGGGCGCCAACGTCGTAGACCGAGAGCTGCCGGAATTCGATGTCGCAGTCTGCTACCTCGGCGGCAAAGCGCGCCTGCGCCAGGTAAGCCTCATCGAAATCGATGCCAAGCACGCGGCCGGCGCCGCGGCGTTTCATCTCGATCGAATAGAAACCCGCATTGCAGCCTATGTCGAGCACCGCCTTGCCGGAAAGATCGGCGGGAATCGCGTCGGCGAATTTGCGCCATTTGATCAGCGGGTAGTTGCCAAGGAAATGGTCGGGAGCGGTTTCGATGCCGGCCAGTTCCATATTGTGGAACCATGGGCCGAGCGCATCGATACGGCGGCGGATTTCGGCATCGGAATGCAGCATGGCTAGCCTCTTTCGCCTGCGAGGACAGGGACGTGCTGGTGGCTGGCCAGCGTAATGTCGACTTGATCGTCCCTGGTACCGGCGGCGCTTTCAAGCAGGCGAAGTGCGGTGCGGTAGCCGTTGAAGGTGCCGACGTCGACATAGGCGGTGCCAGCCTTGATGCCGCAGGCATCGCCTCCGGCGGCGAGATAGGCATTGACCAGCGTGCCGATATATTCGTCGCACCGGTCCCGTTCCCGCCACAGCGCGGCGAGCTGGTGAAGGGTGCGGCCGGGCATCTTGAACGCACCCCAGATCCAGTTCGACGCGGCATTCTGCTGTTTGACCTGGATTTGCTTCACCCGGCTGTCCTGGTCGACAACGACGGCGTCGAAGAACTCCGGCTGGTCCACCGGAAACAGCAGGAAGGACAGGCCGTCGTCCGGGAGGGCCAGGAAGCCGTCTTCGGGAAACCAGATCGTATCGGGCAACCCGACCAGAACGGTCTCATCGGCTGTGACGAGCGGTGCGGCACGGAAGATGGCGTCGCAAAGGCCGACCGGAGAGGGCTGCACCACAAACAGCGCAGTCGCGTCGGCATAGCCGGCAGAATAATATTCGAGGATATCCGACTTACCCGAGCCGATGACGAAGCAGATCTTGTCGGCCCCCGCGCGCACCATGCGGCGCACCAGGTATTCGCTGACCGCGCAAGGCCGCTCGGTGTTGCCGTCGATGCGGCTGCCGACCGGCAGAAGCTCCTTCGAAAAGCCGAGCGGCTGGATGCGGCTTCCCCGTCCGGCTGCGGGCACGATGCCCAACATCAAACTGCCTCCTTCAACGGCTCGCCATGCGTGGAGCCGTGCAGTGCATCGGACAGGATGCGGTCGAATTCCTTCGCGCGCCGTGCCGAGGTGTGTTCCTCCAGCACCCGCTCGCGCGCTCGGCGGCGGATGGCGTCAAGCTCGGCGTCGGACAGGTCGAGCGCGGCGACCACGTCGTCGGTGCTGTTCGCCACGACGATCTCTTCGCCGGGCCGGAAAAAGGCCTCCAGTCCCGGCCATGTGTCGCTCACCATCGCGGCACCGCAAGCGGCGGCTTCGAACAGCCGGCCGGATGGGCACCAGCCCCTTTCTGCCATCGCCTCGCGGGTCACATTCAGAGTCAGCCGTGATGATGAAAAGAAGGCGGGGTGGTCGGCGGGCGGCAGGTGACGGACGAAGAAAATATTGTCGCTCCACGGGAATTCCTGCGGATATTGTGCGCCGCCAATGATGAAGCGGCGCTCCGGCAGGCGCGCAGCCGGACTGACCAGCAGCCTCTCGACCCCGGCCTGGCGGTCTGCCGCATAGGTCCCGAGATAGGAAAGGTCGCCGGCAAACTCCGGCCTGGGCGGAGCCGGCCGGTGTCGCTCTGGATCGACATGGCCGTAGAGCGGCATGACGTGGCGCGCACCCAGCATCGACCTCAATGCGTCGATCGCGGTTCCTCCCGTGTAGCTCAGCACGAGATCGAAATCGCGAAGCCCTTCCGGCCCGAAATAGGCCGGAGGCTCACCTTGTTCGATCCGCGCCAGCGTCACCGGCGTGTCCAGATCGTAGAACACCTTCAGTCCGCGGCAGGCCTGGTGGGCAAGGCGCGACGCGCTCACGGCATCGGGGCAATAGGAGGTGACGATGACGACATCGGCCTCACTCATCGCCTGCTCGGCAACGCTCTGGATGTCCTGCCAGTCCGGATAAAGGACAATGCTGCCGCCATCCAACTGATCGAGGTCGCGCGTCCCGGCATAATAGGGAGTGTTGCGTTCGAAGAAGGTGATGGACCAGCCCAGCCCGGCCATCGCCCGGATCAATCCGCGCCACAGCGTGGCGTGCCCATTGCCCCACGACGATGTCACGGTAAGACCGAAAATAGCCATGCGCATCCGGCAATTCCTCGTCAGGCAGCTTCGTTGAGTCTGATCAGCTTCGACCCCCAGTCGCCCCAAACAACCGTGGTGATCGACGCTGGGTCGATATCGAAGCGAAAGCAGTTTCCCAGCGACAGGCCGAGCACCTTGCACACGGCGGCCTTGATGACGTCGGCATGGCTGACCAGCGCGACGCCCTGGTTCTGGTAGGTGCCGCGGACCTGCTCGATCAATGAGACGACGCGTTGCTGCACGTCCAGCATGGTCTCGCCGCTCGGTGTTCTCGCCTGCTGACGCTGGTCGTTCCACACCCGCCAGTCGGCATCCTGGTTCAGCTCCTCGAAGGTCTTCCCCGACCAGGTGCCGAAGTCGATCTCATCGATCTCCTCGCGGATCGCGATTTCACCGGCATTGCAGGCGAGCGCGATCGGATTGGCAGTCTCCTGCGTGCGTTCGCGCGGGCTGCAGAAGATTGCCGCTATCGCCTCACGTGCCATGCGGTCTGCCAGATGCGAGGCCTGTGCCTTGCCGGCTTCGCCGAGGCAAACGCCGGCCATCCTTCCGGCAAGATAACAGCCGACATTGTCGTGCGCGGCGTGGCGCACCAGAAAGAACGTCGTCGTCATTCCGCGGCATCGAGCATCGGCTCGTCCTTGCCGGCGATAAAAGAGAGCGTGCGCTGGCGCGCTTCCGCGTCGGTGAACTGCTCGGGCGGCGATTTCATGAAATAGCTGCAGGGACCGGTCAGCGCGCCCGCGATACCGCGGTCGAGCGCCAGCTTGGCGCAACGCACCGCATCGATGACGACGCCGGCCGAATTGGGCGAATCCCACACTTCCAGCTTGAGCTCGGCATTGAGCGGTACGCCGCCAAAGGTCGTGCCTTCGACCCGGATATAGGCCCACTTGCGATCGGTCAGCCACGGGACATGGTCGCTCGGCCCGACGTGAATGTTGCCGGGCTCCAGGGGAACGTCGATCTGGCTGGTGACGGATTGCGTCTTTGAGATCTTCTTCGATTCCAGCCGCTCGCGCTCCAGCATGTTGAGGAAGTCGGTGTTGCCGCCGAAATTGAGCTGGTAGGTGCGATCGATGCGCACGCCGCGCTCGCGGAACAGGTTGGCGAGCAGCCGGTGGACGATCGTCGCACCGACCTGGCTCTTGATGTCGTCGCCGATCAGCGGCAGGCCGTGCTGCTCGAAGCGCCGGCGCCACTCCGGCCGCGAGGCGATGAAGACGGGTATGCAGTTGACGAAGGCACAGCCCGCCTCGAGCGCGCACTCGGCATAAAAGCGCGTTGCCTCCTCCGAACCGACAGGCAGATATGACACCAGGATTTCGGCGCCGCTTTCGGCGAGGATCTTGCTGATGTTGGCGACGGGTTCGTCGGCCTCCACGATCTCGTCACGCAGATATTTGCCGATGCCATCCAGCGTCGGTCCGCGTTCGACGCGGGCGCCGGTAGGCGCTACATTGGCAAAGCGGAAAGTATTGTTCGGCGCGCTGTAGATCGCGTCGGCCACATCGCGTCCGACCTTGCCCTTGGCGACGTCGAAAGCGCAGACCACCTCGATGTCCTTGACATGGTAGCCGCCAAGATCGGCATGCATCAGCCCGGGTATGGGCTCATTGCTTCTTGCGTCGCGGTAATAGGTGATGCCCTGAACAAGGGAGGAGGCGCAGTTGCCGACGCCGACTATTCCGATCCGAACTTTCTTCGATCCCACGAAACCGCTGCCTATGCTGTTGAAGGTAAGTTCTTCGTGCCAAACCGCCTGCCTCGCTGATTGTTCCTTGCCGGCTGCAAAAATCGTGCAACCGATGGTGGATCAAAGTAGCGCTCGCCGAGTTGTGCAGTGAGGCCAACCGGGACGGGACAATGATCGTCTATGGCGACCACAAGCGAATTGAGAGCGCGCGACATGTTCGCAGCTCGGCCTGCGAAGCGGCCGGGCACATTGCGGACATGCCCAGCGGGATCGAACGCCACGCAGCCCTGGTCGGCCTGTTCATCAAGACCTCGGAATTGGTCCAGGGCCTTGCCGATGCTGAATTCGAGGCCAACGGCATCGACAGGTATTCTCGACAGCGGATCGCGGGCGCAAATCTCCTGGTCGGCTTGGCCCGGGACGTGGGCAGATCGTGGAGGGCCGGATTCGCCGTCGACGGCCCGATCGATGCCGACGTGCCGCGAATGCTGGCCGAACTCGATTGCGACGGCGAAATCCTCATCGGCACGGCCGAGGGCTACGCGCATTACGCGCTCTATCCGGAAAGCTATTTGGTCGCCGCGCGGCAGTCGGGTCTCGATGCGAACACATGCGTAATCGGCATCCGCAGCATCGGCCTGGGGCTTGCAGCGATGGTGGCTGCAGCCATCGGCGCACCGGCACCCGTCAGCGTCCGTCCGACCGGTCATCCGTTTCGCAGGCGGCTTGCCGCCGATCCGGAGTTGATCGGTAGCTGGATGGCGAAGCCGTCGGCCCGCTTTGCCATCGTCGATGAGGGCCCGGGCCTGTCCGGCAGCTCGTTTCACGCCGTCGTCGCATGGCTGCAAGCGCTGGATATCGATGCCGGGCGCATCCATCTGTTCCCCAGCCATTCGGGTGGGCCGGGGGCCGAGGCATCGGCGGACATCCGTGAGGCATGGACGGTTTGCCAACAACACACCGCGGATTTCGAACGGACTTTCCCCGCGGGATCCGCTCTGCCGGCGCTGCGGGATTGGGTGGCCAGGACGATCGGCCGCACAGCGGTCAGCCTGATGGAAATATCCGCCGGAGAGTGGCGTCGCTTGCATTATAGCTCGCAGGATCATTGGCCACCCGTCCACCGCGGCTTCGAGCGGCGAAAGTTTCTTGCTTCTGCGGGCCGGGAAAAATGGTCGGTCAAATTCGTCGGCCTCGGTGAAATCGGAATGCACAATGCCGAGACTGCCAGGAGGCTGCATGACGCAGGCTTTGGCCCGGAAATTGCCGGGCTGTGCCATGGCTTTCTCGTCGAACGCTGGAGCGACGGTGCAACGCTGGAGCGGGCAAGGCATTCGAAAGAAAAAATGGTCGCTCATCTCGCGCGCTATCTCGCCTGGCGCGCAGCCAATCTGCCCGCCTCCGAACCGGGCGCCTCGCTGAAGGCGCTTGCCGACATGGCCGTGCGGAATACAAGCGAGGCTTTGGGCGAAAGCCGCGCGGCGGAGCTGCGGAACTGGTTCTCGAAACAGGCTCCACCAAAGACCATGCAGCGGGTCGAAATCGACGGGCGGCTTCATCCGTGGGAGTTCATCCTTTCGCGCGGCGGAACGCTGATCAAGACGGACGCCCTCGACCATTGCCGATCGCACGATCTGATCGGCTGCCAGGACATCGCCTGGGACATTGCCGGCGCCCGTGTCGAGTACAGCCTCTCCGACGCGGCGACTGTGGCACTGTGCAAAGCTGTCGAGGCGACTACGTCTCGTCCCGTCGATGCCAAACTGGTCCACTACTACGAGCCCTGCTATCTCGCCTTCCAGCTTGGCTTGTGGAGCATGGCTGAGCGATCGGGCGATGATCGGGAACAGATCCGGCTGGCGGCCGCGGCAAGACGTTACGCTGCCGCGCTGCTTCGTTTCCTGGAAAGCCAAGGCGACCTGCCGCCGCTCGAGCGGGATCAGTCCAGCCGGCGCAGCATATCCGCTTCCTTTTCGAGGATGGCGGCTACCTCCTCGCGCTGAAGATGCGTCATCATCAGGCTCACACAACATTCCAGATAGGTAATAGAGGCGCGCCGCAGGAAGGCAGCCGTCTCCTTTGCGGCCATTTGTTCGATGTCTTTGGCGGATCGCTTCGGATGCACAATCGTCTCCATGCCGGTACCTTGGCAGAACCAGAAGCTGGACGGGTTGTTCCCGCGACGAGAAAAAGTGACCAAATCCGAAACGACCGCGCGATCATACAGCGGCCAGACGCTCCTCGCCTCAGGCCGGCAAGTTTTGCAGCCGACCTGATGCAGAACGCACGGTGGCGGCAATTCGACGTCTTCTGTCGATCATCTGCGCCGTCTCAAGCTCGGCAAAATAGCCGATCGTGTGCATCAAACCCTGCCTGAGCGGCACTTTTGGCGACCAGCCGAGAAGCTTCCTTGCGCGGGAAATGTCGGGTTGCCGACGACGAGGATCGTCTTGCGGCAGCGGCAGGAATTTCAGGCCCGATTTGGTTGCGGTCATGCCTCTCACCAGGCTCGCCAGTTGCAGGATGGTGAACTCCCCCGGATTGCCCAGATTAACCGGCTGGCGTGGATTGGGATCGACCTCCATCAACCGGATCAAGCCGTCGACCAGATCGGAAACGTAGCAGAACGACCTGGTCTGCAGCCCGTCGCCGAATATCGTCAGCGGCCGTCTCTCGAGTGCCTGCATGATCAGATTGGAAACGATCCGTCCGTCCGCAGGGTCCATCCTGGGACCATAGGTGTTGAAGATGCGCGCGACACGGATATCGGCCTTTCCCATTCTCAAATAATCGAAGCATAAGGTTTCGGCGGTGCGCTTGCCTTCGTCATAGCAGGCGCGGGGCCCGATGCAGTTCACGTGGCCGACATAGTCTTCCTTCTGCGGATGCTGTTCGGGATCGCCATAAATTTCGCTGGTGGACGCCTGCAGGAACCGGGCGCCATTGCGGGCGGCGAGCTCCAGCAGATTGAGCGTTCCGATGACGCAAGTCCGCGTCGTATGGACGGGGTCGGCCTGGTAACGCGGCGGCGAGGCCGCGCACGCCATGTTGAAGATGCGGTCAACCGGTTCGCCAAACTCCAACGGTCGGCAAATGTCTTGCTTGATCAGCCGAAAATCCGGACGATCGGCGATCGATGCTATGTTCTCCATGCGGCCGGTAAGGAAATTGTCGACGCAGATCACGCGCCAGCCGGCCTGGAACATTGTCTCGCAAAGATGCGAACCGAGGAAACCTGCGCCGCCGGCGACAAGCACGGTCTTGGTCCGTTGCGCCTTTCTTGATAGCTGCATCTCTATCTTCTCCCGTCTGCGGGTCATGCTGCGCTCTCGACGTCCAGATCGAGAACAGAACGTGGCGATTTGGCCTGCGCCAGCAGCGAAACGAATTCGCGGGCTCTTGCGATGCTTGTGTGAGCTGCGAGGATGAGCACGCGCGCCTGCCTGGCCATGGCAAGCCGGGCGCCGTCGGATTCCCCGGACAGGATACCGACTACGTCCTCGGTCCTGCGAGCCGTGTGGATCGTCCGCTCTGGAAACAGGCTGTCCAGTCCGGCCCAGCTATCGCTGATGATCGCCGTACCGCAGGCGGCGGCCTCGAAGAGGCGCACGCTGGGCGACCATCCGGCCGCGATCATGGAACTGCGCGTGACGTTCAACGTGTAGCGTTGGCGGCTGTAAAAGGCGGCGTGATCTGCCGGCGGCAGGTGTTCGATGCGATCCACATTGTCCGGCCAGGCGATTTCGCGCGGATATTGCGAGCCTGCCACGACGAAGCGGCGCTCCGGCATGCGACGCGCCGGTTCGAACAGCAGCGCCTCCAGCGTCGCCTGGCGGTCGGGGCTGTAGGTGCCGAGATAGCCGAGATCCCAGCGGATTGGATCACCGGTTCCGTGATGCCGTTCAGGGTCGACGGAGCAGTAGAGCGGCTCGGCCCGCCTCGCGCCGAATTCCGCCGTCAGACGGGCAAGCGTCGGCCCGCCGGTGAAGGAGAAATAGACGTCGAAATACGGGACCTGCCGCCGGCCAATGTACTCGCAATCATCGGTCGAAAGCTTTGCCAGCGTGATCGGCGTGTCGATGTCGTAGAAGCAGAACTGACCCGTGCACAGCGATGCCACGACGTCGATGATTTCAGGGCCTTCGGGAACGAAGGAGCCGACGACCACGATATCGGCATCGCGCAGGCAGCGCGCAAAATTGCGGCGAAGATCATCGATCGTTTCATAGTAGCGCAAGGCGCAGAAATCGGGATCGCGCAGATCCCGGTGACTTGCGTACCACGGCACGTCGCGTTCGAGAAAATTGACGCGGTGGCCGAGTTCGTGGAGACCTTTAAGCAGCCCCCGAAAAGTGGTGGCGTGGCCGTTTCCCCAGGATGAGGAGAGCGACAGGCCAAGAAAGACGATGTCGAGCGGCTTTGTCATTCGGCCGCCTCCACGGTCGGACGCTCGAAATGGCGCCTGAAGATGGCGTCGGCCAAAACGGCACGTGTCGTATAGGTATGTTCGCCAAGCACGCGCCGAAGCGCCGATGTCCCGATCGCCTTAGCCCGTCCGGCACTAAGGCTTTGCATGATCTCGGCGACGTCCTCGCCATCGCGCGCGACCAGGATTTCCTCTCCGGGTTTCAGGAACAGGTCCACGCCGAGCCAGGCGTCGGTGATGAGGCATGCGCCGGCGCCCGCCGCCTCGAAAACGCGCGTCGCAGGTGAAAAGCCATTGGCCGCCATGCTGTCGCGGCTGATGTTCAGCACCGCCTTGGCCGTGACGTTCAATGCATTGTGGTCACGCGTGCCGACATGGCCGAGCCATCGGACATTGGCGGGCATCTGCTTGTCGCCCCAGCCCGATCCGCCGAGCAGGAAGCGCTGATCGGCGGAGCGGCTGGCCGGGTCGAGGAAGAAGGCCTCGACGCGCGCCTCGCGATCCGGCAGCCGGTTGCCGAGAAAGGCGAGATCGCAGGCAAAGCGCATATCCTTGCCGACCGGATGATGCGTTTCCGGATCGAGCGCATTGTAGATCGGCACGCATTCGGCCGCCCCCATTGCCCGATAGGCCCAGACCACCGGGTCGCCGCCGCCATAGGTCAGCACGAGGTCGATTTCCTGCAGCGCGCGATGCAGCGGATGGTCGGGCTCGTCGCGCAACTGGCCAAGCGTCGCCGGCGCATCGACATCCCAGAATACGGTGAGCGCATCGGCACGGGCGTGATCGAGCACCGCCCGCAGGAGCGCGTCGTCGGCAAAACCGACGCCGCTCGCCTTGACGACGATATCTGCCTCCGCCGCTCGCGCCGCCACCTGCATCATGGCATGCGGAGTGGCCTCGTAGACGACGACGGCACACCAGTCCGGCGCCTCGATATCGCGGTTCTTCTGGCGATCGTAGACGTCCGGCTCGTAGAAGGTGATGTCGTAGCCGAGCCTTGCCAGGGCCTTGAGCAGTCCGCGGTAATAGGTGGCCGCGCCGTTCCAATAGGACGACAGCAGGCTCGACCCGTAAAATGCGATCTTCATTCGGCGGCCTCCTTTGCAAGGATCGTGTCGGCGGCTTGGCGGTGCCCGCATTCGGCGAGCACGCCGAACAGCTCATCCGCCCGGTGCCGGCATGTGTGCCGCAAGCGAATGGTCTCGAGGCCCGACGTCGCCAGAGAAGCGGCGAGATCCGCGTCGTGCAGCACGGCGCGAAGATGACGCCGCATCTCGGAACCGTTGTTTGCAAACAGAAAATCTACGCCTGGCCTGAACAGGCATTCGACATCGGACCACGGCGCCGAAACCAGCGGGATGCCGCAGGCGAGCGCCTCGAACATGCGGATGGTCGGGATGCCGGGCAGGCTTTCGCGGTATGGACGCCGCGGGATGTGAATCGTGATGCGGTTCGCCGCGAATGCCTTCGGCACGTCGGCATTGGCGATCCAGCCTTCGCAGCGCAGGCCGGCGGCCGTAAGGTCGGCGAGCGCCTCCCGCGGATAGCGAACGCCGTGGACGGTTCCGCTCAGGCCGAGTTCACGCACCGGGCCGACCAGGAACTCCCTGATTTCGGCGCTGCGCTCGTCGTCGCCCCAATTGCCGATCCAGATCAAGTCGGCGCTGCGCTCGATTTCAGGATGCGGCTGGAACAGGTGGTCATCGGCTGCCTCGTGCCAGGTGAAGACCCGCTTGCCCCATCCGGCGCGAAGATAGCTTTCCCGCAGCGCCTCGCCGAAGGCGAGCACGCCGTCGTAATGTTCAAGCCGCAAGGCGGAAATCGCTTGCGTGGCCGAGATAGCGCGATGGTGCGTGTCGTGGAACAGCAGCGTGAAACGGCCGCCAGTTGCTTTCGCCCTGCCCAGCCGCGCAACAAGGTCCGGCTCGGTCCACTCATGCACGATCGCCACATCGGCGTCGGAGATCCAGGCTTCGTGGTCGAAAGCGGCATCGTAGGTCACCGGCATCAACTCGGGGAAGTCCTTCCGGAATCGCTCGATTGCGAAGGACCCTTTCTCGGCCAGCAGGTTCGACCGGCTCCAGCCGTCGGCGGGCTCCAGCGCGATAGCCTGGTGCCCGCGCGCGACCAGCTCACGCATGATGCCGCGCAGGAAATGTGCGTTGCCGTGGTTCCAGTCGGAAACGATCGAATGGGTGTAGAATAAAAATCGCATAATCAATTATCCGCCATGGTGGCCAGGGCCGCCTTGTCGTAGACGCCGCGCATGGCGGTCGCCTGTCTTGCCAATGAAAATCTGCGGCTTCGGCGAGCGGCTGCTTCACCGAGCTCTCGCCGGCGCTGCGCGTCGCTGCAAACGCTGTTGACGCATCTGGCGAGATCGCCCGGATCGCGCGCGTCGAAGAACATGGCCGCCCCGTCCCACAATTCGCGATAGGTCGAGATATCCGCGAGCACCAAAGGCGTCTTCGACATCGCCGCTTCCAGCGTGGCCAGGCCGAACGGTTCGTAGAGCGACGGCGATACGAAAATGCCGGCCCGGGCCATCAGCGAGCGCACTTCCTCATGCGGCACCGGTCCGACGGGAACGGCGTGACTGAAGCCAACATGCTGGCCGTCCGGGCCTTGCAAGGAGCCGGCGACGAAGACCGGCCATTGCGTCAGGGAGGCGGCCTGGTCCAGCACCGCCGCATTCTTCCCTTCGTCCCACCAGCGCGCGGCGGCGAAAACCACCGATTCCCGCCTTTCGCTCTTCGCGCCGGGCCGCGCCCCGTTGCCGACGACGCTCAGGTGGGCGATCGGCCCGTAGCAGGTTTCGAGCATGTCGGCATGGCTGCGGCTGGGTGCAACGACAATGCCTGCTTTGTCGAAACCGCGCCGGTTGCGGTCCTTCTGCCAGGCCCATTCGCCGTCCGCCGCCTGTCCTTTGACGGCGTGGAACCATGTCACCACGCAGGAATGCGACACCGCTATCACGGGGCATGGCACATCGAGCCCCGCGGCCTGCGTCGGCGCGTTGAGATGGACGATTTCGACGGCGTAGTCACGTATGAGCGGGTGCAGCTCCTGCTGCAATGTATCGAGGTCGTGCTCGTTGCGGGTCATCCAGTCGGGCGGCGTGTTGAGCCAGGTCAGCGCCGCGAATGACTGGGCCTCCTCCGCCTGCTGCCTGGACGGTTCCGGACCAAGCCCGGCAAGCACGACGCTGTCGCCGCCGGCGACCAATTGCCTGGCCAGATCGAGCGCATAGCGCCAGACGCCACCGACGGCATCGACGGTCATCAGTATGCGACGCGGCGGGCTCAGCGTCCGCAACATGTGGCCTCCAATTCAGCCAGCGGACGCGGACGCTTCTCCTGGATGTCGCTGAACGTTCGGAAGGATGCGAGATAATGTTCATGCGCGCGCTCCCAGGCGAGATCGTCCGGCTCGCCCCAAAGTTCGCGGTAGCTCGGCGAACTCGGATAAGGATAGAGCGGCACCGGTTCGTTGGCCCAAACGCCGTTGTCGATCAGGTGCTTCCGCCAATAATCGACGAGCGCGGGATCGTCCTCGACCACGCCGATCAGATTGGCCTGCACGAACGGCACGTGGCGCCTTGCGTCGACCAGCAGCGCGGCCAGCTCCTCGGTGCCCAAACGGCAGCGTTTTGCCAGCATGGCGCGGCCTTCCACAGTCAGGCTTTCGAGCCCCGCCTCTATGGAGACGCAGCCGGCGGCGCCGAGCAGCCTCAGCAGTTCCGGTTTCCAGAGGTCGATACGGGTCTGCACGCCGAACTTCACATCGCGATCGACCAGCGCCTCCAGCAATGCCTTTTGCGGCAGGAAGATCTCGTCGATGAAGTAGATGTAGCCGACACCCTGTGCGATCAGCCGGTCGATCTCGGCGATCACTGCTTCGTGGTTCCGGCGGCGATAGGCATCGCGGAAATCGATCTTGGCGCAGAAGCTGCAATTATACGGGCAGCCGCGTGACGCCTCGACCTCCGCGCCAAAGCCGACCTGGTTGTCGTCGAAGCGGTGATGGTGGTGCGAATGCGCGGCAATCCAGTCCGATGGCCATTCGAGCGGCGGGTGATCGATGAACGAGCTCGCATGCACGCCGCCGTTCGAGACCAGTTCTCCATCCTCGAAATGGGCGGTGGACGGCACCGCAGTCCAGTCGTCGCGCCGGGCAAGTTCCGCGACCACTTCCTCGCATTCGCCGCGCACGACGATGTCGACGCCAAGCTTGCGCAAAGTCGGCGTCGGCGTCGCCGAGCCATGCGGCCCGACGGCGACGGTGCGACCGCCGCGCCCGGCAAGATGATTGAGGAAATCGGCCGGCACCCGCAACTCGGGCGGTGCACAGCGCCAGAACAGGTAGGTCGGCGCGGTGCTGACGACGGTCATGCCAGGCTCGAATGCGGCGACGCGATCGGCGAGCGCGGCGTTGTCGAGCTTCTGGATCTGCCCGTCCAGCATCAGCACCTCGTGGCCGGCTGCTTCGAGCAGCGCTTTCGAATAGCCGAGTTCGAGCGGCAGATGCGGCTGGCGGCAGCCGAAATAGATGCTGTCCTGGTACGTCCAGGACGGATTGACCAGGGCGACCTTCATGCCACGTACCTCGCCGGTTCGGGATGCGGGTCGAGGCGATGACGCTGCAGCCAGTCGGCGAGGTCGCGGATGCCATTTTGCCACGGGACGTGCGCTTTCCATCCCAGCGCCTCGATCGCGCGTGTGTCGGCGACGAAGAACGGTTGGTCGCCGGTGCGTTCGCGGTCGTAACGTATCGAAACGTCCCGTTTCGTTATGTCGCGAATCTCCTTCAGCAGCATGCGCAGGCTGACGGCGTTTTGTGGTCCGCCGCCGAGATTGAATGCCTGGCCGCTGACTTCCTTGATCCGGTCGAGCACGGCGCGATAGGCCGCGACCGCATCGGCAACGTGTAGGATGTCGCGCACCTGCTTGCCGTCGCCATAGATGGTGATCGGCCGGTCGGAGAAGGCGCTAAGCAGGAAGTGGGCGACCCAGCCCTGATCCTCCGTCCCGAACTGGCGCGGTCCATAGATGCAGCTCATGCGCAGCACCGCCGTCGGCAGGTCGTATGACTTGGCGTAGTCGAGGACATACTGGTCCGCCGCGCCCTTGGAGCAGCCATAGGGCGTGCAGAAATCGAGGCCGCGCGTCTCGTCGATGCCGTGCGCATGGATGGCCGCGTCGCGAGGCGCGTATCTGCCGTCCTCTTCGCCCATGGCGAGGTCGGCGAGGCGGCCATAGACCTTGTTGGTGCTGGCGAAAACGACGGGGATGCGCTTGCCGCTGCGGCGAGCGGCTTCCAGGACGTTGAACGTTCCGCGCAGGTTGATGTCGAAATCCTCGTCCGGTCGAACCAGGCTCGTGGTGACGGCGGTCTGCGCGGCAAAGTGGAAAACCGCTTTCGAACGCGCCACCAGCGGCGCGAGCGCCTCTGCGTCGCGGATATCGGCGATTTCGATGGTCAGGCGGCTGCCGTGCTTTTGCGTCAGCCATTCCAGGTTCTGCTCGACGCCGGGACGGCTCAGGTTGTCGATGACCAGCACCGGTTCGCCATCCGACAACAGGCTGTCGGCGAGGTTGGAGCCGATGAAGCCGCTGCCGCCGATAATGGCGATGGGCGCTTCGCGAAAATCGGGTGACTCCGGTCTCATGATACCAGCCCTCGCGCTTCGAGTTCCCGCTTCATCTCGGCACTGCGATCGATGGCGACCGTGTTGCGCACCCAGGCGACGAAATCGCCGAGCGAATGCTCCAACCGGTATTGCGGCTGGAAGCCGAGCAGTTCGCGCGCCTTGGAGATGTCGGCAAAGCAATTGCGGATATCGCCGGAGCGTGCCTTGCCGAGGATTTCCGGCTGGCGGCCAGGCACGCCCATCGCTTCGGCGAGCAGCCGGGCGACGTCGCTGACCGCGTAGGCCCGGCCGCTGCCGATGTTGATGACGTGCCCGCGCGCCTGCGGCTGTTCCAGCGCCAGCCGGAAGGCGCGCGCGACGTCGCGTACATGCACGAAATCGCGCTGCTGTTCGCCGTCCTCGAAGATCAGCGGCCGCTGGCCGTTGGCGATGCGCGAGGCGAAGTTCGCCAGGACGCCGGTATACGGGTTCGAGAGCGCCTGTCCGGCGCCGAAGACATTGAACAGGCGCAGCGCCACCGCATCGACCCCATAGGCTTCGCCGAAGATCAGTACGGCGCGTTCCTGGGCGTATTTCGTCAGCGCGTAAATTGAGGCGAGATCGACCGGTTTCTGTTCGTCGGTCGGCAGCGGCGACAGGACTTCACCTTCCGGCGACAGGGGATTCCATTGGCCGCTACGGATGTCGTCCGGCTGCCGTCTTGCATTGTCGATGCGCTGGCCGTCCGGCGTCGCATAGAGACCCTCGCCATAGACGCTCATCGACGAAGCAACGACGATGCGTTCGATCGGGCGTTTGATCAGCATTTCCAGCAACGTGGCGGTGCCGAGGTCGTTGGCGCCGACATAGCGGGCGATCTCGTACATGGACTGGCCGACGCCCACTTCAGCCGCCAGGTGAATGATCGCGTCGACATCTTCGACCGCCTCTGTGACGGCGTCGCGATCGCGAACGTCGCCTTTGATCAGCTTGGCGCCTGGCGGCAGGCTGATTGCCTCGCCGCCATGCACCTGATCCAGCAGCGCATCGAGAATTGAAACCCCATAGCCATGTTCAACGAGTTCCTGGGCGACGTGGCGGCCGATAAAACCGCAGCCTCCCGTGACCAGTATACGTTTCACGACAACTCCTCATACGAATGGCTTTGCCGCCCCAAACTTCCGGGCGAAAGGTTTGTTCCCTTGCTTCAACAAAGTTCCCGGAACGCTGCGCTCCGAAAGCGACCCCGCCTTGGGCTGGGCACGGGAACATCGAAGCGCGCTTGGTGTTAGGAGCCATAATCAACCAACCGCGCGCACATGCCGGGCAGCAATGCATCTGCTGGTTGTGTGAGGGCAGACCGGAGCAACGCGTGAGATCTCGCGGCCTGCGGTGGAATCGAAGGGAGATTGCGATGTCTGAATCCAAGACGACCACCGATCACGACGAAATCCGCCGTTGGGCCGAGGACCGCGACGGGCGACCGGCGGTGGTGCGCACCAAGGGCGAGGGAGGCATACTGCGCATCGACTTCGGCGAGCCTGAAGAGACGTTCGAGCCTGTCGAATGGGACGAGTTCTTCAGGATCTTCGATGAGAACGAACTGGCCTTCCTCTACCAGGATGAGACCAGCGGCGGAAAGACCAGCCGCTTCAACAAATTCGTCGAACGCAGCCGGAAGTAGGGTCGCGGCAAACAGCGGCCACGGTCAGTGCAGCAGGTTTGGCCCGCGTGCCCTGACGATGTTTCGCATGATGCCGTTGAGCCAGTCCTCCGTGGAGGAGCCGGATCGTCTCTTGTCGATTTCGCCGATGGCCTGTTCGAGCGTTCGCTCGACCAGCCGGTCGGAGGCCTCCACATCTCCCAGCAGCAGGCGCGCCGCGAGCCTGAGCTTGGGCAGCAGCGAAAATACGTCGTCCGAGGGCTCCGACGCTCGGCCTGCAGGCGTCTCGGCTGGGAAGAGAGCATCGAAGACAGCCTGGCCGTTCGAGGATTTTCGGAGGCTGCTGGCATAGCGAAGGCGCTCAGGAATAACGATGTCTTCATCGCCGCTGAAAAACACGAACGGCACGCCACGGCGCATCAACTCGTCGGCGATCGGGAATACCCGTCGTCCGTTGAGATTGACGTCCAGGATCGCGGCCTCCGCCTCGTCCGTATGTTTCGATGCCTGTTCGACCGTCGCCACTGGGCCAAGCACGACGGCGCCCATCTTGCTGAAGTAACGTGCAAGATCGCCCGCCAGCATCCATTCGTCCTCGACGATCAGGATATGCAAGCCTTGCAGGTCGCGCACCTCATTGTTCCTTCTTCCTGCGGGATTTACGGCTGTCGGCGCGGACTTCCGCAAAATGGCGGGCCAGGACCTCTTGCAACCGTTCCGCGAGCGCGAGCAGGCGAGGCGGGATGTTTTCAGATACCGGGAACTTGGTCAGATCCGGCGAGGGCAACAGGATTCGCTTGGCCGGCTTTATTTCAGGTGGTCGTCTTGCCATTGGAACCGCCTCCGAAGTCAAATGTTAATGCCCAGCCGCGGTGCTTTGTTCCGTTACTGGACTATTTACTGGCCTCAGGCTCGGCCCGGTCTTAGTCTGAGGCGTGATTAGGGTCTGAGGCCCGATTTGACGGCTTTGTGTTCGCGGCTGTTACCAGGGGCTTGGCGTGGCATCCCAGAATGGCAGATTTCCCATAGTCGGCGTCGGTGCATCGGCCGGCGGCATTCCGGCGATGGAGGGCTTGTTCAAGGGAATGACCGGCGGCACCGGCATGGCGTTCGTCGTCGTCACGCACCTCAGCCCGGAGCGGGAAAGCCTGCTGCACGAGGTCATCCGACGTTACACCGAAATGCCGGTCTTGGTGGCCGAGGAGGGGGCAGCGGTCCAACCCGACCAGGTCTATGTGATGCCGCAAAACGTCGTTCTCACCATCCGTAAGGGCGCGCTTTCGCTGCGCCGGCCGAACACGTTCAGCCGCGAGCGCAAGCCGATCGATATCTTCTTCAGCGCATTGGCCGAGGACCAGGGCGAGTATGCCGTCGGCATTATCTTGTCGGGTGGCGATTCGGACGGCACGCTCGGCGCCAGGGCAATCAAGGAGCATGGCGGGCTGACCATTGCCCAGGCCTCCAACGGTTCCGGCCCGCGCAATCCAGCCATGCCGCAGAGCGCGATTTCGAGCGGCCTGATCGACATAGCGGCGCCCGCCGAGCAGATCGGTGCAAAGCTTCAGGCGTTTGTCCGCGGTTTCGACGTGCTGAACGGCCTGACCGAAGCAGACGACGAACACAAGGCCGAGATGGATCGAGCCCGCGATGAAATCTACGCCATTTTGCGCAGCCATTCCGGTCACGACTTTTCCGGCTACAAGGCCAAGACGTTCCTGCGTCGCGTAAAGCGGCGCATGCAGATAACGCAGCTGCAGTCGATCACCACCTACACAGAACGGCTGAAAAGGGATCCGGACGAGGTGGCGAAGCTGTTTCGCGACCTCCTCATCAACGTCACCAGCTTTTTTCGCGACGCCGACGCGTTCAAATTGCTGGAGGACAAGATCATACCGCAGATTTTCGAAGGCAAGAACGCCTCCGATGCGGTGCGTGTGTGGGTGCCCGGCTGCGCCACCGGCGAGGAGGTGTTCTCTATCGGCATCCTGATGCGCGAGCGCATGGAGAAGCTTTCGGCGCCGCCGCGCGTCCAGATATTCGCGACCGACATCGATGAGCCGGCGCTCGCGGTGGCGCGTGCGGCACGTTATCCAGAAGCGCTGCTGCACGGGCTTTCGCCCGAGCGCAGGCAACGCTTTTTCCACAGTGACGGCGAGAGCTATGTGCTCGGCAAGGAGGTGCGCGAACTGTGCATCTTTTCGCCGCACAGCATTATCCGCGATCCTCCCTTCTCGCGCATCGACATGATTTCGTGTCGCAACCTGCTGATCTATTTCGGCCCGCAGATCCAGAACCGGGTCATCCCGATCTTCCACTACGCGCTGCGCCCGGGCGGCTATCTGTTCCTCGGGACCTCGGAAACCATCGGTCAGCACGGTGACCTGTTTGCCACGGTCGACAAGAAGCAGCGGATATTCCAGGCGCGGGAACATGCCACGCCGCGGCCGCCGGTCCTGATCGGCAATGGCCGCACGGGTGCCCTTCCGGTCGGACGCGGCGGCTCGAAGAAGGATGCGGCCAGCCATTCACTGCGCCAGGCGATCGAGGCTCAGGTGCTGGAGCGGTTCGCCCCGCCTCACGTTCTGGTCAATGGCGATGGCGACATCGTCTACTATTCGGCGCGGACGGGCAAATATCTGGAAGCGCCGCAAGGCGCCCCGAGCCGGCAGTTGCTGACCCAGGCCCGCCACGGGCTGAGACTGGAACTGCGCGCCGCATTGCGGGAAGCAGCCACGACGCGCCGCACGGTCGTGCGGGAGAACATAGCGGTCGAGGAAGACGACGAACAGCTTCAGTTCATTACATTGACGGTCGAGCCATACACGGAACGCGGTAATGGCGAGCCCCTCTACCTCGTCCTGTTCAATCCGGTGGGACAGTCCCAGATCCGCTCCGAGCCGGCACACGAAAGCCGCGGCACCGACGACGCGGCCGATCTCGAGCGGGAGTTGCGCGACACACGCGAGCGGCTGCAATCGACCATCGAGGAATACGAAACCGCGCTGGAGGAAGTAAAATCTTCGAACGAGGAACTCGTCTCCGTCAATGAAGAGGCGCAGTCGACCAATGAGGAGCTTGAGGCCTCGAAGGAGGAGATGCAGTCGCTCAATGAAGAGCTAAACACCATCAACGCGGAGCTGACCGGCAAGATAGAGGAACTCGATCGCGCCAACAGCGATCTCAGAAACTTGTTCGAAAGCACGGAAATCGCCACCATCTTCCTCGACCGCAACCTTGTGGTGCGGACCTTTACTCCCGCCGCGTCGTCGTTCTTCAACTTGCGTCCGTCCGATGTCGGCCGCCCGCTGACCGATCTTTCGAGCCGACTCGACTACCCCGAGTTGAAGCGGCACATCCAGGCGGTGTTCGAGACGGGAGAGACCCTGAACCATCACCTTGCGCGCGATGACAACGGCCGGTTTCACCTGGTTCGCATCAACCCTTATCGGGACAAGAGCGGCGGCGTCCAAGGCGTGGTCGTGACCATGATCGACGTGACGACGCTGGCGCAGGCGGAAGAGCGTCAGCAGGTGCTCATCTCGGAGCTGAACCATCGCGTCAAGAACATGCTGGCGGTCGTCGCCAGCATCACCAACCGGACCCGTGAAAACTCGGCGTCGAAAGACGAGTTCGCCGACGCCTTGATCGGCCGCCTGCAGGCGATGTCACGAGCATACAGTCTGCTCTCGCGAGAAAGCTGGACCGAAGCTTCCGTCGAGGAACTGCTGCGCCAGGAACTCGATCCCTTCGGGGCCGAACGGTTCGAACTCCATGGCAAACGGGTAAGCCTCAAGCCGGTACAAGGGCTTTCCTTCGGCATGGCAATCCATGAACTGGCGACGAATGCCGCGAAATATGGCGCACTTTCGAAACCTGCCGGGCGGATAGTCGTGAAATGGTTGGTGGCGGACGGAACCTTCAGGCTCACTTGGCGCGAGAAGGGCGGCCCCCGAATCAAGGAGCCAACCGACAGCGGCTTCGGCCTTACTCTTCTGCGCGGAGAAATCGGCTACCGGCTGGGCGGAAAGGTTGAAACAACTTTCCACTCAAATGGTTTGGAGGCGGAAATCGCATTCCCTCTGACCCGTGAGGGCTCGTCGTGACCGGAAAGATGCGTGTGCTGATCGTCGAGGACGAATGGCTGATCGCCGACGACGCGGCGGCTTACCTGCGCAAAGCCGGCCATCAGGTGGTTGGACCTGTTTCGTCGGTAACGGCGGCACTCCGGCTCGTTGGCGAAGGCGGGATCGACGCCGCGTTGCTGGATATCCAGTTGAACGACGAGACCAGCTATCCGATCGCGGAAGCGTTACGGACGCGCGGTGTTCCGTTCGCCTTCCTCTCAGGCTTTGGCGAACGCGAAATTCCAGCCGGGTTCCGCGCTTGCAGGATGGTGCAGAAGCCGGCGAGCCAGAGTGCGATCCTGAATGCCGTGGATGAACTCGCGCGAGCCGGCTGAGGTCGCGATTGAAAGTGGCGCCAGGTCACATCGGCGTGGTGCGTGCCTGCCGCGAACGACGAACGCCTATGGCAATATCCGCACCGGTACCGATTTGACCGCCGGAACATGAGCCCTCTCGGCTCTGTGCCACAAAGGAACCAGCGGGTTGAGCTCGGGGTAGTAACCGGCGCAATTTCCCTCCGGCACCGAGTAAGGCGTGATGCGCAGTCCGTGCACGCGGCGCTCCACACCGTCCCGCGCGTTGGCTTCGAGATCGACCTCCTGTCCCGCGCTCAAACCGAGGCGCTGGATATCCTTTTCATTCATCAACAGCACCATGCGTGTGCCGCTGATGCCGCGCAGCCGGTCGTTGTAGCCGTAGACGGTCGTGTTGAACTGGTCGTTGGAGCGCACCGTGATCAGTGTCAGCACATCATCGCCGGCGACATCGATGTCAGGATCGGTTTCAAGGCCACTTGGCAGCTTGAAATTGGCCTTCTTGTTCGGCGTCTCCCACACCCGCTTGCTCGCCTTGATGTCGCGATGGAAGCCGCCGGGCGTCAGGAAACGCTCGTTGAAGTCGCGGAAATGTTGGGGGTAGCAGCGCTCGATTTCGTCGCGGATGCGGGAATAATCCCCAACCCACTCATCCCATGGGATCGAACTCCTGCCCGGCACCGTGGCCTTGGCGAGTTCGGCGACGATCCTGGGCTCTGAAAGCAGATGCGGCGAAGCCGGAGGTCGCGATCCGAACGAGCCGTGGATACAGGCGGTGGAATCCTCTACCGACACCCTTTGGTCGCCGCTTGCCTGATGGTCTCTTTCCAGCCGTGACAGGCAAGGCAGCAAATAGGTTGCCCGGCCGGCGATCAGGTGACTGCGGTTGAGCTTGGTCGCGATCTCGACATGCAGGTCGAGCCCACGCCAGGCTTTCTCGACCAGGCCGGTTTCCGGCACGGCCCGCACGAAATTGCCGCCGAGCCCGACAAAGCCCTTGACCGATCCGTCGATGACGCCTTCGCAGGTCTCGACCGTATCGAGACCTTTCTCGCGCGGCGGTTCAAAGGCGTAGAACTTGGCGAACTTGTCGAGCGGGACGAGCTCGGGTTTTTCCGATATGCCGACGGTGCGCTGCCCCTGGACATTGGAATGGCCGCGCAGCGGCGAAATGCCGGCGCCGGGTTTTCCGATATTGCCGCGCAGCATCAAAAGGTTGCACAGCATCTGGACGTTCTCGGTGCCGTGCCGATGCTGGGTCAGGCCCATGCCGTAATTGCCGATCACCGCGTTGGCATGGCTGTAGACCTCGGCGACATGCTCCAGGTCGGTCTGCGCAATGCCGGATCGCGCGACGATATCGCTCCACTGGGTTTTGCGCAGGAAGGCTTCGAATTCGGCGAAGCCATGCGTGTGTTCGGCGATGAAAGCCGTGTCGAGGACACGCGTCCTGCCGCTTTCGCGGGCGTCGTCGTCGAGCGCCAGCAACGCCTTGGCGATACCCGTCATCGCGGCGATATCGCCGCCCGAACGAACCTGGAAGTAGTCGCTGGACATTTTGGTACCCGGTCCGGGCGACAGCATGTCGAGGGGGTTTTGCGGATTCTTGAAGCGCTTCAGTCCCCGCTCGGGCAAGGGATTGAAAGTGAAGACGGGCACGTTGCGTTGACGTGCCTCCTGCAGCGGATGCAGCAGGCGCGGCGCCGTCACCCCGGTGTTGTGCCCGAAGAAGAACATCATGTCGCATTTCGCAAAGTCTTCGAGCTGCACGGTCCCCACCGGCGAGCCGATCGATTCCGGCAAGCCGACCGAGGTCGATTCATGACACATGTTGGACGAATCGGGCAGGTTCGAAGACCCATAGATCCGCGCAAAAAGCTGGTACATGAACGAGGCCTCGAGCGAGGCCCGGCCGGACGTGTAGAACACCACCGATTTTGGATCGAGCCGCCGCAGTTCGGCAGCTATGTCGCGGAATGCATCGTCCCAGGAAACCGGCTCGTAACGGTCGGTGGCGGCATTGTAGCGCATGGGCTCGGTAAGCCTGCCCTGCTTCTCAAGATCGTGGTCCGGCCAATCGAGTAGTTCCGTCACCGAATGCTCGGCGAAGAAAGCGGGTTCGCAGCGCAGCTTGGTCTGGTCCCACATCGTCGCCTTGGCGCCGTTTTCACAGAATTCGAAAGGCCTCGGCTGGGCTGGCTTTGCCCATGAGCAAGACACGCACATATAGCCGTCGGCCTTGTTCTGCTTGAGCAGCGTGCTCCATATCCCGGACAACAGCAGGCCTTCGCCGCGCGCCTTGCGGACCAGGGATTTGAGCGATCCCCAGCCGCCTGTCGGGTGATCGTATTTCTTGGTTTCGATGCGATCGGTTACGGCGGGTTTCATGCGAGCCACTCCCTGTAAGAAGAGCATGCATAAGAACCCGCCGTAAGGCTGAATGTTCCGGGCCGGGTCCGTTCCGTCTCGCCGGAACCATTTCCGCCATCGTTTGTTCGGCCCGAAGAAAGGAGCCGCGCGAAATGGAGCGACGTAACGCGTTAATTGCGATGGTGATTTCGGCCATCATCATCGTCGGCTTTCTCATCGGCTTTTTGTACGGCGATATGGGCTGGCGAACTTCGCCGCTCAAAAGAGCCCCTGAGCAGAACCAGGGTGGCAATGCTCCGGCCGACACCTCGCCTGCCGCCGGCATCAAGAAGAACCCCAAGGAAAATACCGAAATGCCAGGCCAGCAATGAGTGAGGTCAGCAATGAAGGCAGGCAATGCCACGAACTGAAACGGGGTCCTGTTTTTGCGGCGCCATAACGGCGGAGATGCGCGGCGAGCCGTTCTGGGTTTGCTCCGATCACGATGACGACTGCCGCAAGGCGATAGGAAGCCCGCTAACGGTGTGGGTCGGCTATCGGCCTTCCGAATTCACATTGCTCACCGGCACGCCCAAGACCTTTTCGAAAACCCCCGGCGTGCTCCGGTCCTTCTGTGCGGATTGCGGAACATCGATCGGCTATGTCGACCAGGGCCTGCCCGGCGAACTCTATCTGTCGATCGGCTTTCTTGACCACCCCGAACGGTTTCCGCCGCAGGCCCACGCATATTGGGACATGAGGCTTCCCTGGGTCGACTTTCCAGACGAGCTGCCGCGGGTGGGAAGGTATTCGAGGCGGCGCGATCCCGCTTTCGGAAATCCGGCGGACCGCTAGCCTGCTGCCCGCCTGCAGGTGGAAAACGTACCGTTCGCAGTTTCGTACGAATACGACAATTGGCGCGCGGCCGAAAACGCGCAATTATAGGCCAATGGGCCGCCGTTTGGATGACAAGCTCGATTGCAAGGCGTGCGGGACGATCCTGATGGAAATTCCCGACAACCCGAAGGATTCGACGCCGATCTATTGCAGCAATTGCGGCGCCTATCTCGGCGAATGGGGCGATCTGCAGGAGGACTTCTTCAGGCAGGCGTTCGGCGCCCAGGCCTTCGATCTGAACAACGGAAACATCATCAAGAAATAATCCTGGATTGTGCAGGCCAAGCCACGGCCTGCGGGCCCGGCTATTCGAGGCAATTGCCGTTCGGACCGGGCCCATCGGGAACCTTTCTCCCGAGCCGCTTGTTTGGGTGACGGAAGGAGACACGCCATGAGCACAAAACCTCCCCCTGTGCCGCCGAAGAACCTGAGCCCAAAGGGCACCGGTGACAAAAAACCGGTAGCAGCCGACCAGGCACCGCAATCAGCCGTTCCGGATCCCGACAAGCAGGGCCAGCAAGGCAATACGAAGGTCAACACCACCCATCAAGGCAACGTCCAGGATCGCTAGGTCATGTCCACGTCGAAGAAGACTCCTGCCAGCATCCGCCAGGGCGGTCCCGGCGCCGCGCACGAAAACGCCAAGAAGCCGCTGAGCGTCGAAAAGCCGCCGGCCGACTCCGACCGTCGCAGCCACAGCAAGGTTTCCGGCGGCGGCGGCGAACACGACAGCCACCATACCACGACCCCGAAAAGAAAGGCGACACCCGGTCCGCGCATCAGGACAAGTGAAGTCGGCCGGCGACGCGACGATCGGTGAGGTTCGAGCGAAGTGTCAGCGGGGACGGCGCGCCGAGGCAATCGGCACGACGTTGTCGACCACCGGCAAGTCGAACAGCATCGGAAGCCCCCGCGTCGCGGCCATCTCCACGATCAGTTCTTCGATGGAGTGATCGGTCAGACGCGTCTCGACGCCCAGCCGGATCATCGCCGCCAGCTTGTGCACCGGCACCGGCACGGACTTCGCCCGGTCGTCGAGCAGCTTGCTGATTTCGATCACGACGTCGGCGTCGATATTCCTGGGCAAGTCTCGCATAAGCGCCTCCCCGCCAAACGAAACGAAAAGCCCGCCGCACCTTTCGATACGGCGGGCGATCCAGTAATGCGTACCGGCGGGGGATCGGGGTGGGCGTGCCGGCGCGCGCAGATCGCAAGTAATTTTAGTTAAATCCGTCAACTTCGATGTGTCACGGAAAAACGTCTGTACGTTTTTTACCGAACCGCACGGACCGCTGGCTGTTCCCGCCGTCGCGCGGCGCGACCGTACGGATGGCGTGACCCTTTGCCCTCCGGACAGCGAACTCAAACAGTATACATTATAAACTTAAAACATCTTGCCAGGTGATCCAGCCTATGCTCCACTTGAGCCGGGAACACGGCTGATAGGTCGATTTCTGCCGACACGTGGCTGCATTTCAAACGGCACGACTGCGAGAACACAGCCTCAAACAATATACGAAATCTTCGCATGGGAAGGCGTGGATGACGGAAACGATAGAGCTCAAACGGGTTGGCGATGGCAATCTGCGTGCCCAGGTCTATCAACAAATCCGGCTGACGATACAGCATGGCGAATTGGCGCCTGGCCAGAAGCTCGTCGATGTCGATATTGCCGCCCAGCTCGGCATTTCCAGAATGCCTGTCCGCGACGCCTTGATGCAGTTGGTGCATGAGGGCTATCTCGTCGGCACCACACGCGGCTTCACCCTGCCCACGATTACCGCGACGGATGTCGCCGACATCTTCGAGGTCCGCCGCCTGCTTGAGCCACGGGCCGCCGCGCACGCCGCACGGACACTTGACGCCGCTGGCCTCAAGACGCTGGCAGCCGCGCTTCGGGAGGCCGAGGCTGCGGCCGCCGCCGGCGATGCCGACCGCTTTTTCCAGGCCAATTCGGCATTCAGGAATTGTTGGCTCGGCGCCGTCGAGAACGAGCGCCTTTCCCAAACGATTGCAAGGTTCGCCGACCATGTGCTCGTCGTCCGCTTAAGGACGCTGTCGCACCAGCCGACGCAGGCCGTCATCGTTGCCGGCATGCGCGCAATCTATGAGGCATTCGTCAAGCGCGACGCCGTCGCCGCTTACGACCGCATGACCCACTTCATTCAGAACGCCGAGGAGCGTTTCACGAAGCTTAGCCCACCGTTTCAAAACTCCAACGGTGAAGGTGAGGGCATGTCGCGGCAGGGGAAAGCATGATCAGGAAGCAGCACCCGCTGAAAGGGCCGAACAGGTTCAAGCTCGGCGTCTTTTCCATGAACGCCGATGGCGGCCTGGCAATGACCACCGTCCCCGAGCGCTGGCGTGCCCGCTGGGAGGACAACCTCAATTCCGCCTGCATCGCCGACCGCGCCGGCCTCGAGTTTCTGCTGCCGATCGCCCGCTGGCGCGGCTTCGGCGGATTGACGCATGTGCGGGAATGGTCGTTCGAGACGTTCACCTGGGCGGCGGGTCTTGCTGTCGCCACGGAAAACATCGGCCTGTTCATGACGGTGCATGTGCCGCTGGTTCATCCGCTGCAGGCTGCAAAAGCGCTGGCGACGGTCGACCACATCTCCAACGGGCGTGCCGGCTTGAACATCGTCTGCGGCTGGAACCCGGATGAGTTCGCCATGTTCGGGCAGACGGTCGGCGAGCGGACCTACGATCAGGCCGAGGAATGGATCAACATCATCGCGCGTGCCTATCAATCGAGGGAGCCGTTCGACTTCAGCGGCGAGTTCTATGATCTGAAGGGCGTCGTCAGCCGGCCGCCAAGCCTGCAGGCGCCGCGACCGGTGACCATGAACGCCGCCTTCGGCGCGCCGGGGCGCAACTACGCAGCGCGCCACTGCGATTATCTGTTTTCGACCTTTTCCGAAATTGCCGACGGCCGTGCGCATGTGGTCGACATCACCAACCGCGCGGCCGAAGTCGGGCGCGAAGTCGGCGTCTATACGGTTTGTCACGTCGTCTGCCGGGAGACCCAGCAGGAAGCCGAGGACTACTACCGGCATTACGCGCTGGAATGCGCGGACGAGGGTGCGGTCGACGAGCACATGCGCAAGAAGAAGGAATTCGCGAACTCGCACGATGCGAAGGCTTTCACCGAATATCGGCAAAGGTTCGCCGGCGGTACCGGGACGTTCCCGCTCATCGGCACGCCGGAAAAGATCGTCGACGACCTCACCGAGATCATGGAACAGGGTTATTCCGGCGCCGCCCTCACATTCGTCAACTACACCTACGAATTGCCCTTCTTCTGCGACCGCGTGCTGCCGCTGATGCGCCAGGCCGGGCTTCGAGTAAATTGATGCCGGCGGCCGCCATTCCGACGCAGTGGGTGGATGGGCACGACGCCATCAATCCGCGCGCGTTCAAGCAGGCTATGCGGGCCGTGGCGGGCTCGGTCGCCATCCTCGCGTCGGAACATGACGAGATCGGTTTTTGCGGCATCACGGCGACGGCTCTCTGCTCGTTCAGCGCCGAGCCGCCGTCGCTGCTGGCTTGTGTCAACCGCGGCAGCACCTTTGCCTCGGTCATTCACGAAGGTTTGCCGTTTTCGGTCAATCTTCCCGCCGGCGACCAGGAGAACGTTGTACGTGCCTTTGGCGGCATGACCAAAGCCAAGGGCGCCGCGCGGTTCTCGTCCGGATCATGGGTGCGTGGCGAAACCGGCGCGCCCTTGCTTGTCGGCGCACGGGCAATATTCGAATGCCGGGTGGCCGAAATCATCGTGCGGGCATCGCACATGATCGTCATCGGCATCGTCTCGGGCGTTGCGCTGGACCGCGCTCATCGATCGCCGGTCTTCTACGCGCATGGGCGGTTCCTGACAGTAGGAGATGATGCCAACTAACCGCCGTTCACGCGGCGGCGCGGCGATTGCAATTTTAGATCGAACCCGATCATGGACGAACTATCAAAGGGAGTATGGCAATGCGCATTTGGAAATCCCTTGTTCTGGCTGCACTCATGTCGGGTGTGGCGGGTAGCGCCGCGGCCGAAGAGGTCGTCCTCAACGCCGTGCATTTTACACCGACGCAGAACGGCTACGCCCAGAGCTTCCTGAAGTTCGTTCAGAAAGTGAACGAAAAGGGCAAGGGCGTGGTCCAGATCAACGTGCGTGGCGGGCCGGAGGTCATTCCGCCGATCCAGCAGGGCGCGGCGCTCAGGAGTGGCCTGATCGATGTGATCGACACACCGGCAGGGCAGTTCCTGGAGCTCGTGCCCGAAGGCGAGGTTTTCTCCGCATCGACGAAGACGCCGTGGGAGGTCCGCGACAATGGCGGCTGGGACTTCATCAGCGGGATTTTCGAGAAGAAGGCCAATGCCCATCTGCTGGCGCATGTCGACGCGGGCTCGGGCTTCAACGTCTTCACCGTCGACGAACCCAAGCTCAACAGCGAAGGCAGCATCGACTGGGGCAGTCTGAAGATCCGCTCGTCGCCGCTCTACCGCGATTTCCTTGAATCCTTGGGCGCAACGGTGATCGTGCAAGCGCCGGGGGATGTCTATACCTCGCTCGAGCGCGGCGTCGTCAATGCCAACGCGTATACCGTGTTTGGCTATGCGTCGTTCGGCTGGGACAAATTCACCAAATACCGTGTCGACCCGCAGTTCTTCAAAACCGACGTGCTGATCTCGATCAACAAGGCCAAATGGGACACGCTGTCGCCCGAAGCGCAGAAGCTGCTTGCCGACACGGCCGTCGAATACGAGCGCGCGAGCTATGACGCCAACCTTGCCCAGTCCGAAAAACAGGCACAGGCGATGATCGACGGCGGGCAGAAGGTGATCAGCTTGACCGGCGCCGGCCGCGACAAATTCCTGGCGGCTGCCACGCAGGCGAGCTGGGCGAGAATGGCCAAACGCGATCCCACCAGCATCGATCAGTTGAAGAAATTCTTCCAGTAGCCTGGGCCGAGGGTGCCTTGTGTGCCCTCCATCAAAGCTGGGCCACGGGGACGAAGGTGGACATGAGGGTCGTCGGGAATGGACAGATCGTTTGCAGCGATTGGGAAGCTGAGCCTTGCGTTGGCGGCGGCGGCAAAAGTGGTGCTTGGCCTCATCATCGTCGCGGTGGTTGCTGATGTGTGCGTCCGCAATCTGGGCCTGAGGCCGCTTGCCTGGGCGGTGTCGGCGACGGAATACGGCCTGCTTTACGCGGCATTTCTGCCGATGCCATGGCTGGTCCACAGCAAGGGCCATGTCTTCGTCGAGTTCCTGCGCCAGGCGCTGCCGGTGCGGGCACGGGCGGTGCTTGAAAAGCTGGTCTATCTCGCCTGCATCGGCGTCAGCCTCTACCTCGGCAGCGTCGCTCTGTCTTCGCTGACAAGTGCCGTTGCGGGCGGCGAATATGAAACGCGCAGCTTCGATATGCCGAAATGGCTGGTCTTTCTGCCCATCATGCTCGCCTTCTATCTCTCGGCGCTGGAATGGCTCAGATATCTGCTCGGCCGTGACACGCTGTACACGCTCGATCCGCTGGAAATGGAAGGGCTCTGACCGGTGGCCTGGCTGTTTCCATTCGCCGTGCTCGTTGGCACCATCCTGGTGTTGATGGGCCTTGGGCTGCCGGTCGCCTTCGCGTTCTTCGTCACCAATGTGATCGGGCTGTATCTGTTCTTCGGCGGCTCGATCGGCGTGACGCAGATGGTCGCCAACTTCTCCGACGCTGTCTCGACCTACGCGCTTGCTCCGCTGCCGATGTTTCTTGTCATGGGCAGCCTGTTCTTCCGCTCCGGCCTCGGCGAGAAGGTCATCTACGCGCTCGACCTGTGCATCGGCAATCTGCGCGGACGCCTCGCCTATGTCGTGCTGGCCGCCGGCACGATCTTTTCCGCGCTGTCGGGCTCGAGCCTCGCCAATACCGGCATGATGGGCTCGCTGATGGTGCCCGAGATGCTGAAGCGAGGCTACAAGCCGCATATGGCCTACGGCCCGGTGCTTGGCGCCGGAAGCCTTGCCGTCATCATCCCGCCATCCTCGCTGGCCGTCTTGCTCGGCTCGCTGGCCCAGATCGACGTCGGCGCGCTGCTCATCGCGGGGGCTTTGCCTGGACTGCTGCTCGTTGTCATGTATGCGGCGCTGATCTTCGCGCAGACAAAGATCGATCCGGACGCCGCTCCGCACTATCCGGTACCCGCCGTTCCCGCGGCCGAGAAGGTGAGGGCGGTCGCCGTCAACATCATTCCGATGAGCGTCATCGTGTTCATGGTGGTCGGCACGATCATCCTTGGAATAGCGACCCCGACCGAGTCGGCAGGCCTCGGCTGTGCCGCCGTCTTCGCCTTGTTGTTTGTCTACCGACGGTTCAGCTGGTCGGTTGTCTGGAAGTCGCTGGACGATGCGATGAAGGTCACCGGCATGACCTTCCTGATCATCTCGGCTTCGACGACGTTCTCGCAGATATTCGCCTTCTCCGGCGCCTCCAACGGCTTTATCCAGTTCATCGTCGGCTACGATCTTGGACCGTATCCCATGCTGCTCATGATGGTGCTCGTCATCCTGCTGCTCGGCATGTTCATGGATCAGGTCTCGATGATGCTGATCACGCTGCCGATCTTCCTGCCGATCGCCCAGCAATTCGGCTACGAGCCGGTATGGTTCGGGCTGATCCTGCTGCTCGCCTACGAGGTCGGCTTCACCACGCCGCCGTTTGGTCTGCTGCTGTTCATCATGATCGGCGTTGCGCCGAAAGGCACATCGCTCAAGACGGTTGCCATGGCTGCGGCGCCTTACATCGCGCTGACGCTTCTGCTGATCCTGCTGATTGTCCTCTTTCCGCAGATCGCTCTCTTTCTTCCGAATTTGATCTAGTCGAACTCGATCCAGCAGGTGTCCACATGCGCTTTGCCTATCTTGCTTTCTTCCAGGATGACCGCGAGGCAAATTCGGCCATCGCCGGTGAAGACGTTGACGCCGTGCGGCGTGTGATTGCATCGACGCCGGGCCTTGCGCTTGCAAACATCTATCTGCCCGAAGTGGCGACGGACATGTTCAACAACGATGGTCCGCCGCCGGTCTTTGGCTTCCAGCTCTATTTCGACGAACTGGCGGACATGGAGGCGGCGCTGGCGCCGTCCGGCCATCTGCAGGCGCTTGCCGCACCTGGTATGCTGTCGAGCATCGCCGGTTCGAGGCCGACGCAACAGGCAATGTGCGTGCGTCCGTTTCCCGTCGACGACGCTGGTGTCAAGACGTCCGGGCTCCCCTGCAGCTATCTTGTCCACTATCCCGGGCCGGCCGAAGACATGAATGCCTGGCTCTACCACTATGTGACGCATCATCCGCAATTGATGCGGGGCTTCCCCGGCATTCGCCACATCGAGGTTCTGTCGCGACTGGATTGGTGCGGTTCGCTGCCCTGGCCGCGGATCGACCATATGCAGCGCAATCGCGTCATGTTCGACAGTCCCGCTGCATTGACGCACGCGCTGCAATCGCCGGCGCGGCTGGAGATGCGCGCCGACTACAAGACCTTCCCGCCGTTTTCAGGCGGCAGCCGGCATTTTCCGATGTCGACGGAAGCCGTGCATCCTTCGTCAAGGGCCACATAGGCAAACAGGTTTTTGCCGACGCCGAAAATTTCTGGAGATTTCATGTACGACTTTCGCAAGAAATGTATCTCTCTCGATCGCCTCATCGGCACCTTCTGCGCCATCCCGCACCCTGTGGCGGTCGAAGTGGCCGCCGCCAGCGGGGTCGATTTCCTGTGCATCGACTGGGAGCATTCGCAGATCGGCCGCGAACGGCTCGAGGATCTGATCCGCGCCGCCGATGTCCACAAGGTTCCCGCGATGGTGCGCGTTCCCGGCCACACGCCGGAGTGGATGGCCGCCGCGCTCGACGCCGGCGCGTCGGGTGTCCTGGTACCCCGCGTCTCCACGGCCGAGCAAGCGCGCGTGGCGGTCATGGCCTGCCGGTACCCGCCGGTCGGCGCCCGCGGTGTCGGCCCGGGCCGCGCCGCCGGTTATGGCTACAGGATTCCGGACTACCTCAACTCGGCCAACGATGTCCTGACGGTCGCCATCCAGGTCGAGACGGCCGAAGGGCTCGCCAACATCGACGACATCGTCCAGGTCGACGGCGTCGACGTGATCTTCATCGGTCCCGGCGACCTGTCGGTTTCGATCGACGCCATGGGGCCGGCCGGCCAGGACAAGCTCAATGCAGCGATTATGAGGATCGCGGCCGCGGCGCGCACGGCCCGCAAGGCCGTCGGCATCTTTCGCCCTTCGGCGGATGATGTCGGCAAATGGTCGCGGCACGGCATCAGCTTCTACATGCTGGCCAGCGACACGATGTTTCTCGGCGCCGGCCTTGCCGCCGGCGTCGCCTCGGCGCGCAGCGCCTCATAGCAAGAGTTTGCCATGAAGATCATCAAGACCGACGGTGTGCTGTCAGTCGAGGAGGAGCAGCTGCGCTACCTCGACGGCTTGAACGTCGAATTTGTCGAAAAGACGCTGCTCACGGAAGATGCCCTGATCGAACACTGCCGCGACGCCGACGCATTGATGGTATTGCGGGAGCCGATCACGGCTCGCGTTTTGGCGGAACTGAAGAGGCTCAAGGTCATCGGGCGGTTCGGCGTAGGGCTCGATTCGATCGACGTCGAGGCTGCCAGCCGTGCCGGTGTTCAGGTAACCTACGTGCCGGACGCCAATCTGGTTGAAGTCAGCACCCACGCCATGGCCCTGATCCTGGCCTTGACGCGCAGGCTGAAGCAGTTCGACAGCGCGGTGCGCGCCGGCCGCTGGGTTGCAATGACCGATGGCGCCGGCATCACACGGCCCGACAGGCAGATCCTCGGCCTGATCGGCTTCGGCCAGATCGGGCGGCTGACTGCCGAGCGGGCGCGGGTCTTCGGCTACCACATCATCGCCTACGATCCGCATATGCCGGCCGAGCGCATCGCGGCCGGTGATGCCGAACCGGTCGGCTTCGACGAGTTGCTGGCCAGGGCCGACATCGTCTCGCTGCACGTTCCAGCGACACCGGAGACCAGAAACATCATGTCGGCGCAAGCCCTGTCGCGGATGAAGAAAGGGGCGATACTCATCAACGTGGCCCGCGGCGGCCTGGTCGACGAGGTTGCATTGGCGGACGCGATCCGGCGCGGCCATCTGGCAGGCGCCGGCATCGACACGTTCGAGCGGGAGCCGCCTTCGCCCGACAATCCGCTGCTGGCGCTGGACACCGTCCTGGTCAGTCCACACGCGGCGCACTACTCGACCCAGTCTTACGCGGAGGTTCGCAACAAGGTGTTTGCCGATGTCGCATCAGTCCTGCGCGGCGGCAAGCCTGTATATCCGGTCAACCGGATATGACCAATTCCCGATGTCGGCACCACCTCTATCCGCCTGCTCCGCGGAACCCAAGTCCTGCAAGTCGGGGTTCGCAGGGCGATAAGGGGCAGCGCAACCTGTCGCGATTTATCCGGTTTGCCACATTTTGTTCTTGCTTTGTGCCGGCAGCTATGCTACTAATTTGCGTATGGTGATGATTCACCGAGGACCCGCCGCAAGGCGGTTTTTTGTCTTTAGGTTTCAGCGTCATCTGTCGAGGCTCTGCTCGGCTTGTCGCGACGCTCGACGATGTAGATGTGATCAGCGACCAGCACCACGTCGCCATGCTGGTTGATCACCTCGCAGCGCTCGACGACCCGGCCTGAATCGGGTCGCTTCGGGTCGTCTTCCCTAGCCGAGATGGTGGTGCGGGTCCTGATCGTATCGCCGATGAACACCGGCTTGATGAAGCGCAGCCGGTCGTAGCCATAGGAGAAGGCAACCGGGTTGACGACGCTGGCCGTCAGCCCGACGCCGACCGAAAACACCAGCGTGCCGTGGGCGATGCGCTGCCCGAACGGCGTCGTCTTCATGAACTCGGCGTCCATGTGGTGGGGAAAGAAATCACCGGTATGGCCGGCATGGACGACGAAGTCGGTCTCGGTGATGGTGCGCCCGCTGGTCATGCGCGACGAGCCGATCCGGTAGTCCTCGAAATAGACTGTCTGCTCCATGTCAGGGCCTCGCCGCTATCGGTGTTGCCGGCGCCGCGCTCGATCGGTAGGCGGCTTCGACCAGCGCCATGGTGTTCCAGCCGTCCTCGACGGAACTGACAAGCTCGGCGTCCTCGCCCGACGCGTAGCGCTGGACATTGGCCATGCGGCCGGCAAAGGCGTCCGGAAACCATGCGCCGACGAGTGGAACCGCAATCCAGTCCGTGCCGCCTTTGGGGTAGATTTCGAGAATGTCCGGCTCGCCGCGCGGATAGTCGAGGTTGACGCCCAGTTTGAGGTAAGCGGCGCCTTCGGTGCCGCAGATGCGGAATTCGCAGGCCTGGTGTTTTCGACCGAATTTGTGATCGTGGTTGATCGACAGTGCACAGCGCACCGTGTCGCCATAGTCGAGGATCGCGCTGGTGCGCGTTTGCGCAACCTCGTGGCCGGGATGGCCGAGTGTCTTGGCGTGAACCCCCTTGGGGTCGCCGAGCAATTGCCGGATCAGGTCGAGATAATGGATCGAATGCATGGCGATCTCGACGCGCGGCGCCCGCAACAGGAATTCCCAGAGCTGCCAGGGTGTCGCCAGCGCAAGCCATGCGTCGAAATCGACCACTTCGCCCAGCCAGCCCTTGGCGATCGCATCCCTGAGCGCCAGCATCATCGGCGCGAAGCGCAGCTGGAAATTCACCGCCGCTTTCAGATCTTTGGCGCGGCAGATTTCGAGGATCTCGGTCGCCTCGGTGAGATTGCTGCCCATCGGCTTCTGGATCAGCGCCACCGCACCATCGGGCAACGCCCTGAGCACGCCGGCATGATGAGCCGGCGGCGTCGCCAGATCGAAGACGGCGTCCTTGATTGACGCAGCTTCCTCGACCGACCGGTAAGCGGCGACGCCCCATCTCTGCGCCAGTTTTTCCGCCTTGGGCAGGTCGGGGTCGAACAGCCCGGCAACCGGGAAGCCGGCTTTCCCATAGGCCGGGAAATGCGCATCGCCGACGATCGAGCCGGCGCCGAAAATCACGATCGGCCTGGGCTTTGACGGCTGTGCCCAGGCCTGGGAAAGCGAGGCAGGATCGAAAATGTCATCAATCATAATGGAAGACTTCGTCCATCGACGCCCACCACTCGCCCTCCTTGCGGGTCGGCAGCGGCTCCTGGCATGGCATGCAGAGCGCCCACCATTCCTGCGTCGTGGAATCGGCGGCCATCTTCGCCATGTCGGCGGCATAGTCGGTGCCGTGGTACTCGAAGGTGCTGAACAAAAGGTGCTCCGGCTCCCTCAGATAAATCGAATAATTCTTGATGTTGCAGGCGGAAATCATCTTGAGGACGTCCGGCCACACGGCAGCGTGAAGCCGCACATACTCGGCGACTTTCTCCGGCTTGAGGCCGAGCACCATTCCCATTCGCTGCATGTCCGCCTCCTACTTCACTATCGCCATGGTGAATTCCGCGATGCTCTTCGCCTTGATCGCATCCCAGTCCCAGTCGATGCCGATGCCGGGCTCGTCCGGCGCCAATGCGTGCCCGTCCTCGATACGCATTTTCTTGCCGGTCAGCTCGTCGAGCTGGGGAATATACTCGACATATCTGCCGTTCTGAACGGCGCATGTCAGGCTAACATGCAGTTCCATCAGGAAATGCGGGCAGACCGGTATGTCGAACGCCTCGGCTGCATGCGCCACCTTCAGCCACGGCGTGATGCCGCCGATGCGGCCGACATCGACCTGCACGATCGAGCACGCGCCCTTCTGCATATATTCGCGGAAATGCCGGATCGAGTAGAGCGACTCGCCGACGGCGATCGGCGTCGACGTCGCATTCGACAGGCGGACATGGCCGTCTATGTCGTCGGCCGGCAGCGGTTCCTCGATCCAGGCGAGGTCGAGTTCACGCAGGCGTTCGGCCCGGCGGATCGCCTCGTCGACCGAAAAGCCCTGGTTGCAGTCGGTCATGATTTCGTAGGAATCTCCAACCGCCCGGCGCACCGCCGTCAGCCGGGCAAGATCCTCGGAGCCGTGCGGCTTGCCGATCTTGACCTTCGAGCCGCGAAACCCCTTGGCCTTGGCGGCCAGCGCATCCGCGACCAGCGCCTCGGTTTCGATATGCAGCCAGCCGCCTTCGGTCGTGTAGAGCGGGCAGCGGTCCTTGGCGCCGCCGGCCAGCTGCCACAGCGGCAGCCTCTGTTTCTTGGCCCGCAGGTCCCAAAGAGCAGTGTCGATGGCCGCGAGCGCGATTGCCGTGATCGCGCCGATCGTCGTGGCATGGGTGGCGAACTCCAGCTCGTGCCAGATCGCCTCGATCATGTCGGCGTCGCGGCCGATCAGCCGCAGCGCAAGGTGGTCGGCCAGCAGCCGCATCACCGAGGAGCCGCCCGTGCCGATCGTATAGCTGTAGCCGGTGCCGACCGCGCCGTCGGCGTCGGTGATGGTGACGATCGGTGTTTCCTGGCTGACAAAACTCTGGATGGCATCGGTGCGCTTGACCTTCGGCACCAGGTCGACCATCCGCAGTTCGATTTTCTCGATCTTTGCCATGGTTTTAACCTCGCAATGTCCTGCCTGTTTCGGCGGAAAACAGATGGGCCTGCGACAGGTCCAGGCTCATCTTGACCCGGTCGCCGGCTTTCAGCGGCCTTGGATTGAGCATCCGCGATACCCAGTCGCTGCCGTTGAATTCGGCAAACACCAGCGTCTCGTTGCCGAGCGGCTCGGTGACGGTCACCGGCAACTCCACCTGGTGGACGTCGACGTCTTCGCCGGAGCTGATGCCATGCCCGGTCGGATAGATGTCGTCGGGCCTGAGGCCGAACACGACTTTGTCGCCGGCCTCGATATTGGCCTTGAACTGGCTGGGCAAAGGCAGCCTCTCGCCGCTGGCGAACAGCAGCTGTCCGTCGTCGACAACCGCCTCATGCAGATTCATCGGCGGCGAGCCGATGAAGCCCGCGACGAAGCGTGTCTGCGGCCGGCGGAAGACCTCGTCGGGTGTGCCGACCTGCTCGATGAAACCGTCACGCATGATGACGATGCGGTCCGCCAATGTCATCGCTTCGACCTGGTCATGGGTGACGTAGATCACTGTCGACTTGACCTTGGCGTGCAGCTTCTTGATCTCGGTGCGCATCTGCGTCCGAAGCTTGGCGTCGAGATTGGAAAGCGGCTCGTCGAACAGGAAGACGTCGGGATCGCGCACGATGGCGCGGCCCATGGCGACACGCTGGCGCTGTCCGCCCGACAGCTGCGACGGCCGGCGGTCGAGCAACTGGCCGAGGCCGAGAATGCCGGACGCTTCGGCGACGCGACGGTCCATTTCTTCCTTCGCGGCGCCGGCTATCTTGAGCGAGAAGCCGAGGTTTTCGCGCACCGTCATATGCGGGTAGAGCGCGTAGGACTGGAACACCATCGAGATGTTGCGCGAGCGCGGCGGCAGGTCGTTGACCATGCGGCCGCCGATCTCGATGACGCCATCGCTGATCGCCTCGAGGCCGGCGATCATGCGCAGGGTTGTCGATTTGCCGCAGCCGGACGGCCCGACCAGCGCGATGAACTCGCGGTCGGCGACCTCGAGGTCGATGCCGTGCACCACCGCCACCGGACCATAGCTCTTGATGAGTTTCTTGAGCGATACTGTTGCCATGTCAGCCTTTCACCGCGCCGGAAGTGAGGCCACCGACGAGATGTTTCTGGACGATGAAGGTAAGCGTGAGCGCCGGTATGACCATGACCACAGCGAGCGCGCACATGCCGCGCCAGTCGATGGTGAATTCGGCCGTATAGTCGAGCAGGCCGACCGGCAGGGTCTTGGAATTGATCGAGCGCGTCAGCTGCGAGGCGAGCGCGAACTCGTTCCAGGAGGTGAGGAAGGCAAAGATGCCGGCCGAGGCGATGCCGGGCCCGGCCAATGGAAACTCGACCTGCCAGAAGGCCTGCCAGCGCGTGCAGCCGTCGATCTGCGCGGCTTCGGCGAGATCTTTCGGCACCTGGCGGAAAAAGCCGTCGATCAGCCAGACGGTGAACGGCACGTTGAGCGCGACATAGACCAGGATCAGCCCGAAATGCGTGTCGATGATGCCGAGCCGCGCAAAGACAAAGAACAGCGGCAGCGACAGCGCGATGCCGGGCACCGTGCGCGTCAGCATCAGGCCGAGGAACATCGCCGACTTGGCGCGAAAGCGGTAGCGCGCAAAGGCGTAGCCGCCGGCCATGCCGATGACGATGGCGATCACCGTCGAGGTCACCGAGATGATCAGCGAATTGCGGAAGTAGTCGAGCACCGGAATGCCGCCCTGGCCGACGCCGCTGAACATGGCGATGTAGGCGTCGAGCGAGAGTTGCTGCGGGATCCACACCGGCGGCTTGGCCATGATTTCGACGGTCGGCCGCAGCGACGACAGCACGATCCAGATGCCGGGCAGGCAGATGACCAGCATGGCCAGGAACAGTCCGATGCCGTGAACGATTCCGAGCGCTTTGTTGCCGACGCGATGCAGGCTGTTCTGGTCCATCCTCACCACTCCGCCGCGATCTGCGTGCGCGCCGCGGCGAGCTTTCGGTAGAAATAGACGGTGAACAGTATCGATAGCAGGATCGAGAAATAGGCCATGGCATTGGCCATTCCCATCCTGGCATCGCCATAGGCGGTGCGGGCGACCAGCGTCCAGACCAGTTCAGTGCGGCCGGCGGGGCCGCCGTCGGTCATGATCTTGACGATGTCATAGGCGCGCGCGACGTCGAGTGAGCGGATGGTCATGGCGATAAAGGCAAACGGCATGATGAACGGCCAGGTGACATAGCGGAATGTCTGCCACGGCGTGCAGCCGTCGACGCGGGCCGCCTCGACCGGTTCGCGCGGCATCGCCAGCAGCCCGGCCAGGATCAGGATCGCGAACACCGAGGTCGACGACCAGATCTCGGCGATCAGGATGGCGATGAAGGCGAGATTTCCGTCGATCAGCCACGGGATGGCGCGATCTGTCAGGCCAAGCCCCTGCAGGGCGTTGTTCACCAGGCCGATATTGTCGTTGAACATGAATTTGAACTGGAAGCCGACGAGGATCGGCGAAAACATCATCGGAAACATCATGATGGTGCGCAGGATCCGCTGGCCGCGCGACGCTTTCTCCACCAGCAGGGCCAGCCCGAGCCCGATCAGCATTTCCAGGTTGAGCGCCACCGTCAGCAGCACCACGGTGCGGGCAAAGGCGACCCAGAAAGCGCGGCTGGTCAGGATGGCGACGTAGTTGCGCGCGCCGATGAAGACCCAGAACGTCTCCGGCCTGGTCAGCCGGAACGGCGTGAAGCTGGAATAGAGCGAAAGCAGCAGCGGCACCACCACCACCGCCGCCAGAACGATCACCGCCGGCAGCAGGAGCAGCAATGGCGGCGAAGGTCTCCAGCCTTTCATGGCGATCCGGTTCTGGTTGGTGCCCGGATACCGAAGGCCGCCATCGGCCAGCCGGGATCAAGACAAAGCGTGTTGCGCATGGTTCGCAAAAAGTTCGGGGGCGCCGCTCTTCGATGAGCGCGGCGCCCCCTTGGGAAAATGGTCAAAGCTTGCCGGCGTCCTCGAGGATCTGCGTGGCCTTGGCGGCAGCGTCGTCCAGCGCCTGCTTGGAGGTCTTGTCGCCGAGGATGGCGGCCTGCAATTCGGGATAGACGGCGTTGGAGATTTCGATCCATTCAGGTGTCTGCGGCACGGCAAAAGCGTGCTTTGCCTCCTCCTGGAAAGCCGCCAGCACTTCCTTCTTGTAAGGATCGCTGGCCGCCTGCTGGATATCCCAGTCCCACACCGCCGTGCGGGTCGGCAGTGGGCCGCTTGCCGCCTCGAGCTTCTGGCTGTCCTCATTGGTCAGGAACCAGACCAGCGACGCCGCGGCCTCCTTGCTGGCGCAGTTTTCGGTGACCGAAAATCCGTGGTGCCCCGACCAGCCGGTGCGAATGCCGGCCGATCCCTTCGGCGCCACCTTCACGCCGACATTGCCGGCGACCTTCGACGACTTCGGATCGTTGAAAAAGCCTGCCCAGCCCGGCCAGTCGAGGTTGATGGCGACGGTGCCCGAGGCAAAGCCCTGGCCGAGATCGTCCCACAGATAGTTGGTGGTGCCGGCCGGCACCGCCTTGGCCTTGTAGAGATTGACGAACCAGTCGAGCGCGTGCACGCCGGCTTCCGAGTTGAAGGCCGGCTTGCCATCCTTGTCGAGGTATTCGCCGCCGTCGGCGATGAGCATCTCGTAAAAGCGGCCGTTGATCGCCTCTTCCTTGCCGGCGAACTGGGTGCCGTAGAAATCGGGCGGGCTGGCGAAGAATTCCGCCTGCTGGGCGACCTCGTCCCAGGTGTCGGGCGGTGTCAGATCCTTGCCGTACTTGGCCTTGTAGGCGGCCTTCTTGGCTTCGTCCTGGTAGAGGCTCTTCTGGTAATAGAGCGCCGAGACGTCGAACTGCGCGCGAGGCAGCATGACCAGCTTGCCCTCGAGCGTGGAGGCCTTGATCGTCGACGGCACGAAGGCGTCGATCTCCTCCTTCGGCAGCAGCTTGTTGAGATCGGTGTAGATATCAGGATATTGCGGCGCGAAGGACGAGTGGTTCGACCCGACGCACCAGTTGATGCTGCCGGAGGCGATGTCCGACTTGATCTCCTTGTCGAGCTCGAAGTGGTTTTTCTTCGAGATCACGTTGACCTTGGCGCCGGTCAGTTTTTCCCATTCGCCGATGCGCGCGTACAGCCCTTCATATTGCTGGCCGCCGATCAGCTTGGCGTCGATGGTGACGCCGTCGAATTTACCGGGCAGGTCGGCAGCAAGGGCAGCACTCGCACCAAGTGCGAGCAGCGTTACGCCGGCCGACAGGCCGCAAAACAGTTTCGTCATTGTATCCTCCCAAGAGTCTGCGTCGATCCATAGCGAGGGCTGATCGGCAGCTTCATTCATATACAAACAAAACATTTATAGGATCGTCAAGCCGAAAGTTCTTCCGGAAGCAATGCCGTTATGCGTATATGAAAGGTGAAATTCACTGGAGAAGCCCAATGGCAGAGGACGAGGAAGACGACCGCTATCGAGCCCCGGCGTTGGACAAGGGGCTCGACATTCTCGAGCTGCTGGCCGGCGTCGACGGCGGCCTGACGCAGGCGGAAATTGCCAAGAAGCTCGACCGCAGCCCGAACGAGTTCTACCGCATGCTGGACCGGCTGGTGCGGCGCGGCTACGTCACGCGGCCGGATGGCGACCGTTATTCGCTGACACTCAAGCTGTTTGGCCTCGCGCAGCTGCACGCGCCGGTGCGCCGGCTGGTTTCCTATGCGACGCCGCTGATGCGCGAACTGGCCGAAACCACACAGCAGGCAAATCAGTTGGTTGTCTTCGACCGCGGTTCCGCGGTGGTGATCGCACAGCAGGAGGCGCCTGATTACTGGGGCATCTCGATCCGCGTCGGCTCGCATATCAGCCTGTTCGACACCGGCTCCGGCCATGTGTTGCTGGCGTTCCGCCAGCCGGAAGAGCGGCAGATGATGATCTCAGAACATCTGCGCAGCACCGACAAGCCACCGCAATCGCCGGAGTTCTTTGCCCGCCTCGACCAGATCCGGGAACGCGGCTACGAGATGATGGCATCGATGCAGACCGCCGGTGTCTTCAACCTGTCGACACCGGTTCTTGGTTCGGACGGCAGGGCGATCGCCGCGCTGTCGATCCCCTACATAACCCTGGTCAACGCACCCAAGGCGCCCGACATTACGAGGACGATTGAGCTGCTGCTGGCAGCGACCGAAAAGCTGTCGCAACTGGCGGGATCGACCGTCAAGCAATCGCGATGAATTCTTATTTGAATGAAGAATTTCTCCGTGAGATGATCTCGAAGTCGCCAAGGAGGAGCGCGCCACCATGATCTTCGACACCCATCTGCACCTGATCGACCAGTCCGCGCTGCGCTATCCCTGGCTGGCCGGCGTGCCGGCGCTCAACCGCGATTTCTCCTACGTCGAATATGCAGTCCAGGCCCGCCGTGCCGGCATCGACGGCGCATTGCATATGGAGGTCGATGTCGATCCTGCCGACATCGAGGCTGAAACCAGCCGTGTCAAAGCGCTGTCGCGGGAAAAGGCCAGCTTGCTGCGGGGGGCAATTGCCTCCTGCCGTCCGGAAGAGCCCGGCTTTGCCGCCTATCTCGAGCGCCAGCGCGCCGATCCTTTCGTCAAGGGCTTTCGCCGCGTGCTGCACGTCATGCCGGACGAGCTTTCGGAGGGCGCGCTGTTTCGTGAAAACATCAAGCGGCTTGCCGGCAGCGGCCTGACCTTCGACCTTGTCGTTCTGCCGCACCAGATCCCCAAGGCGATTGCACTCACCGACCTCGCGCCGGACGTGCAGTTCGTGCTCGACCATTGCGGCGTGCCCGACATCAAGGGTGGTGCCGAGCACCCCTGGCGCGAGCACATGGCGGAGATCGCGCGGCGTCCGAACGTCGTCGGCAAAATTTCCGGTGTGGTCGCCTATGCGGATGCCGGATCCTGGACTGTCGAAACGCTGCGTTCCTATGTCGAGCACACCATCGAATGCTTCGGCTGGGACCGCGTTGTGTGGGGCAGCGACTGGCCGGTCTGCACGCTTGGCGGCGGGCTTGCGACCTGGGTGGCGGCAACGCACGCGCTGCTCGCCGGTGCAAGCATCGATGAGCGGCAAAAGCTGCTCTCCGGCAACGCCAAGCGGCTGTGGAGCTTGTAGAGCATTTTGCAGCCAAGTGGGATCACTTGGCGTCGCGCATATGCGGCTAAAACGAATAAGGTAGCCTCAGATCGTCGCCGACACGTGCCGCTCGCGACCGTAGAGCGAAACCAGGAGCACGATGACCAGGCCAAGTGCCGCCTGCACGGTCGAGGGCCGGAAGCCGAGGCCGATCAACAGCGTGTTGATCTCCGTCAGCACCAGCACGCCGGCAATGGTGCCGAAATAGCTGCCGCGGCCGCCGACAAGGGCGGCGCCGCCGACCACCACTGCCGCGATCGTCTGGAACAGATAGGGCTGGCCGACATCGCCATAGGCCGAACCGGTGAAGCCGAGCAGCAGCACGCCGGCCGCGGCGGCGAAGAAGGCGCTCGCGGCATAGGTCACGGTCCACATGCGGACCGGATCGATCAGCGCCAGTGGCGCAGCACCTGGATTGCTGCCTAGGGCGTAGAGACGGCGGCCGTATGGCGTGCGCGCCAGCACCAGCGCCACCAGCAAGGTCAGCACCGCGACGCATGGCACCAGCCCCGGCACCGGCAGCGGTCCGACCGAACCGCCGATCGAAACGAAGGCGGAAACCGCGGCAGGCGCCGATCCGGATGGAAAGCCACCGGTCCACAACAGGACGGCACCTTGCACGATCATGCCGGTGCCGAGCGTGACGATCAGCGGGTGGATGTCGAGCCCGCGAGAGATCAGGCCGTTCAGCGCCCCGATCAGTATGGCGAGCGCGACGACGACTGCGCAGACAAGGGCAAAATTCCAGCCGACGCCGTAGAGCTGTGCGGCAACGACATTGGCAAAGCCGATGATGAACGGGATCGACAGATCGATACCGCCGAGGATGACGACGAGGGTCTGGCCGATCGATGCCACCGCCAGCAGCGAGGCGATCACCAGCAGCGCCCGGATGGCGAACGGCTGGGAGTAACCCGGAATGAGCAAGGTGCCAAGGATATGCAAGGCGGCAGCGACGGCAAAGGCACCGGCGACACGCGCATTGGTGGATTGGAACCAGGTCTGGCGCATGCTTCTCAGCCTTTCCCTCCCGAGAGCCGTTCCTGCAGCGCCGTCATGATGACGGCCACAACCAGGATCGCGCCATAGGCGATCTGCAGCACATAGGTGGAGACGTTGAAGGCGGTCAGCACGCTCTGCAGCAGGAAGATATCGACAGCGCCGATCGCGGCCCCGGCGAGCCCGCCGCGCCCGCCGGCGAGGCTGACGCCGCCGAGCGCCACCGCGGCAATCGCGATCAGCGTGTAGGTCGGCCCGATATTGGGGTCGGCCGAACCGATCAGGGCGGTCAGCATGAGGCCGGCACAGGCGGCAAGTATGCCGGTCATGACATAGGCTATGAAACGCACTTTCGTCACCGGAATGCCGGCCGTGTAGGCGGCGCGGTCGTCGCTGCCCACCGCCATCAGCTGGTCGTAATAAGGCGTCTGTCGCACCAGCCACCAGAACAGCAAGATCAGCGCCAGCGGCAGCGCCGACCAGGGTCCGGCCATTGCCTTCAGCCAGCCCGGCGCCGGCCCGACCGGCGCCGGCAGGACGGTCAGCGTCATGCCGGTGAGGATCAGATAGGTGCCGAGCGTCGCAACGATCGGCTGGATGCGGACGATGGTCGCCAGAAAGCCGTTGGCAGCGCCGACGATCGCGCCGATCAGAAGCGCCGCCGGCACGATGACCAGCGGCGAAGATATGCCAAGCCTGAGGAACAGCACCTGGATCACCATCGCATTGACGAAGCCCATCAATGGCCCGACGGAAATGTCGATGCCGCCGCGCCCGGCGAGGATCACCGGAGCCGAGGCGAGCGCTGCGCCGATCAGCGGCGCGGCGAGCCCGATCAGCGCGCCCCAGGCGGCAGGATGGAAGCGCGCCGGATTGAGCAGCAGATTGACCGCGATCAGGATCACCAACAGCACTGCCGCAAAGCCGGCGCCGCGCCATCGCGCCGCCATGCGCCGCAACCCGCTCATGCCGCGCGCCCGAACATGGCGGCGATCACCGTATCGCTTTTCATCTCGTCTCCGGTGATTTCAGCCGCCACCTGCTGTTCGCGGAACACCAGCACGCGATGGCAAAGCAGCAGGATCTCCTCGATCTCGCTCGACAGGATGACCAGCGCCATGCCGTCCGCCGCCAGTCCACGAAACACATCGTAGAGGACATGGCGCGTCGCCACGTCGACACCGCGCGTCGGATCGTTGAGGAGCAGGATCGCCGGTTCCAGCGCCAGTGCGCGGGCCAGCAGCACCTTCTGCTGATTGCCGCCGGAAAGCGTGGTGATCGGGGCGTCCGGCCGTGGCGCGATGATCGACAGTCTGTCCCGATAGCGTTCATAGCGCTGCCGCCGCGCGGCGAAGCTGAGCAGGCCGAAACGCATATCGCGCGACAGCGTCGAGACGGCAAAATTGTCGAGCACCGATTGGGTCGGAAAAATGCCGGTGGTGCGCCGGTCGCGCGGCAAATAGGCGATGCCGCCGGCGACCGCCTTGCGGAAATTGGTGATCGCGCGCGCTCCGGTTGGCGCCTCGACGGTCACCTCGCCGCCGGCCGGGCGTTCCAGGCCGGCCAGCACTTTCAGGAACCGCTCCTGTCCGTGGCCGTCGAGGCCGGCAAGGCCGACGATCTCGCCCGGCGCAATGGTTTGCGTCATGGGGCTTGCGCCCGGCGCGATCACCAGGCCGCGCACCGAAAGGCTGGCGCCATCAGCCATGCGCCAGCTCCGCCGCCGTGCGTGGCGCCATCGCTCTGAGAAGTTCGGATGCGGTGGACGTGCCGCGTTCCTCAGTCGTCACCACGCTGCCGCCGCGCAGGACGGAAATCCGGTCCGAAAGCGACATAACCTCGTCCATGCGATGGGTGATGAACAGGATCAGGCAGCCTTCGGAGGCAAGCTTGCGCATCATGGCGAAGACCGCCTCGCGATCGGCAAAGTCGAGCGCAGCCGTAACCTCGTCAAGGATGAGAATGCGCGGGCTGCGCACCACGGCGCGGGCGAGCACTACCAATTGCTGAACCGCAAGCGGCAATTGCCCGGCCAACTGGTCGAGCGGGATCTCGGTCACCGCGAAGCGCTTCAGCACCGCTTGCGCGCGTTGCCGCCGCTCGGCGCGCGGCACGGTGCGCGTCAGCAGGCCGTCGAGGCCGAGCAGGATATTGTCCGTCACCGAACGGTCAGGCGCGATCAGCACTTCCTGGAACACGGTGGCCAATCCGGCGGTCTGGAACGCTGCCGGCGAGAGGCCGGTAAAGGGCGCTCCGTCGAGCAGGATCGCGCCGCTGTCCGGCTGGACTATCCCCGACAGCAGCTTGACCAGCGTGCTCTTGCCCGAACCATTCTCGCCCAGGATGGTGTGGATCGTGCCGGCGCGGAATGCGATTGAGGCATTGGCCAGCGCAATCGTTTCGCCGTAGCGTTTCGAGATGGCCTGGACTTCCAGCATGAGCAATCCTGATAGAGAAAGCCGGCACCGCCCGTGCGGAGCCGGCCTTCGTATCCTACTTGGCGCAGGCGTCCGGCACCTTCGAATAATCCCAGCCCTTGGTGGGTGCCGGATTGGCGAAGTAGGCATCGAGCCATTCCTCCGGCATCGGATCCTTCGGCGGGACCGGGAAGATCGAGACGGCGTCCGGCGTCATGCAGTCCTTGTACCAGGCGCCGAGGTCGGCATTGTGGACCGGCGGAATCGGGATCAGCAGCGTGTTGAGCTTCGCCTTCTGTCCGTCGAGCATGCGCACGCCGACACGAAACAGCGTCTCGGCCGTCCAGTGCGGCAGAACCGCATGGCCTTCGAAGCGGTATTTGTCGGGATTGGCCTTCCAGTAGCCGAGCGCATCGCCGGTGATCGAGCCGGTGATCAGCGGGGCAGGGCCGCCGGCCTCGGCAAAGGCCTCGGCGACGACGCGGCTTTCGCTGCCCGTCGTCCACACCGCATCGATCGGCGCCGGATTGGTAGCGATCGCCTGCAGCACCGCCGTCTTGGTGACGTTGGCCGTCCAGTTACCGTTGACGCTGCGCGAGACCTTGAGCTTTGAATTTTCGGCCAGCGCCTTGTCGCCGCCCCGGCGCTCCTGCACGACGATCGGGTGACCGGCAATGCCTTCGACCAGAAGCACGCTGCCGCCGTCCGGCATTGCTTTGCCGATCGCGGTCATCATGTCGTAGCCCCAGCGCGCATAGTTGGAATCGACATTGATCGAATTCGGGCTGGTCACCGACCCAGCTGCCGTGATGAAGGGGATGCCGGCTTTGGCTGCGGCATCGATGGCATCGTCCAGCGCCGTCGCCGAGCCGGGGATCGAGGTGATGATCGAGCATTTCTTGTCGATGAAGGCGCGGATCTGGTTGATCTGCTGACTGGCGTCGTTGTTGGAATCCGATACCTCGAAGCTCGCCACGGTGCCGTCGGCGATCAGGCCGTCGACCAGCCGCTTCAACTCCTTGGTCACGGTGACGCGCCACGGATTGCCCTGGTAGGACTCGGAGTGGCACCATTTCCACGGCTTTGACGGCGGCGTGAAATTATCCCAGGCCGACGGCAGCACCTTTTGCGGCGCGCCGTCATATTGTGCCTTCAGTTCGGTCGGCAATCCAGCAATCACGCCCGAAACGTCTTGAGCGCAAGCTATGGTCGTGACCGATGCAAGTGCGGTTGCGGCCATAAGGCCGCGGATCAGGCTGTTCATGTTCTCCTCCGTTCGGTTGTTTCAGGCTCCTCCGCCGGCAACGCCGGACACCTGCGTCGAAAGGCTCTCCCGAAACAGGCGATTGAGATCGGCAACGACGCGAGCGGCATTGTGCCTTTCGCTCAGGCCGAGATTGATGCGATCGGACGCCGCCTGCTGGAACGCCATGTAGCCGTCGTGCCGCGGCCTCACCCAGGCACCTTCGAGCGTAGTCCGCGTGTCCTTGTAGAAATTGCCGGCGGCGGCGTTGACGGCGGCATCCGCCCAGGCTGCCGCATGGCCGGGCTGGCCGCCGGCCGAGGCGTAAGGGCCGCGCTGCACGTCACCGCTGGCGATCCAGTAGGCGAAGTCGATTGCTTCCTGTCCGGCCTTCGAGAAGGCCGACACGGCGATGCCGGTCCCGCCGAGCGCCGAGCCTTTGGGGCCGGCATTGCCAGCGGCCGGGATATCCGCGAAAGCCAGGCGGGTGGGTCGAAACCCGGCGATGGCATAGGAGACATAGCCATAGATCAGCGGCGCGCAGGCGATCCGCGAGCCGGATCCGGCCATTTGCTCCAGAACCGCGATCGGATCCATGCCAAGACAGGCCGGGTCGACGAGGGCTGCGATCTCGCGCATCATCTCGAAGACCTGCTTGCCCGCTGCCGGATCCACGTGGTCGCCAGTGCCTTCACCGGCGGGCCGGCCGAGATTGCCGGCAAGCGTGTAGAACACCATCAGCGAATGCGGCGGCCTCAGCGGCAACAGCACGTGGCCTTGCCGCGCCAGATCGAGGGCATCGGCCCAGCTCGCCGGCGCAGCCGAAAGCATGTCGGGCCGCCATGCCTGCACCTGGCTGGCCGCGTCGATCGGAAACGCCCACTGCCGGCCTTGCCAGTTGTAGCTCGGAAAGGACGGGCCGACACTGCTCGCCGCAAGTGCTGCACGTTCGGCTTGCCGGCCGGCGACATCGAGCGGCGCCAGGCAATTCTCGGCGGTGATCTGGCCGACATGCGGATGGTCGACGACGATCAGGTCGTAGGCACGGGCCAGTTCCTCGACCGGGAAGGATTCGAAATCCTGCAGCGAGCGCTTGTCCCATTCAACGGCGATGCCAGTTTGTTGCTTCCACAGTCTCGAACAGGCGACCATCGGGTCATAGCCGCGCGGATGGCTCCAGGTCATGCCTTTGAGCGTGACGTCGCTCACAGCCCGAACTCCGCGCGGATTTTTGCGCTGTGCTCGCCGATGCGCGGCGCGGCCCGCTCGACCTTGGCGCGGATGCCGTCTACCCTGAGCGGCGAGCGCGTGGTGAGGATCGAAACGTCATCCTCGCGCGTCACCGTCTGCAGCATGTCGAGGACTTGGAAGCCTTCGCTGGCCATCATTTCCGGCCAGGTCAAAACCTTGGCGCACCAGATGTCGGCAGGCTCGAGAACGGCAAGCCATTCGTTGACGGTCTTCGTTGCGATCTTTTGCGCGATGATCGCCTTGATCTCGTCGCGGGCGGTGAACCAGGTCGACGGCTGGTCGCGATAGGGCGCAAGCTCCTCGAGCCCGAGGAGATCGGCGAGTTTCGAGATCGGCGTCATGGCGATCGCCAGATAGCCGTCCTTGGCCGGATAGACGCCGTAGGGCGCCGAGAGATAGGCGTGCGCGCTGCGGAAGCTCGACCGCCGCGGCAGCCGGCGCCCGTCATTGAGATGCGTGGTCAGCACCTCGAACTGGAAGTCGACCAGCGCTTCGAGCAGGCTGGTCTCGACATGGCTGCCGTTGCCGGTCACGCCGCGCCGCACCAGTGCGGCGAGGATGCCTTGCGCGGCGGCGGAACCCGCCAGCATGTCGGCGATCGCCAGGCCGAAGGGCACCGGCCCTTGGTCCTCGTCGCCGTTCAGCCACATCACGCCGGAGCGGGCCTGCGCCAGCAGATCCTGCCCGGGCCGCTTGACCCACGGGCCTTCCTCGCCATAGCCGCTGATCGAGGCATAGACCAGGCGCGGATTGATCTTGCGCACCGCCTCGTAATCGAAGCCCAGGCGTTCGATGACGCCGGGCCTGAAATTCTGGATCAGCACGTCGGCCTTGGCCAGCAGGCCGCGCAGCGCCGCAAGGTCGGCCTCGTCCTTCAAGTCGATGGCAAGGCTTTCCTTGGCGCGGTTGATCGCATGGAAAATGGTGGAATCGCCGCCGATCTCGGTGTCGCTGAGATAGAGCCGGCGCGACAGGTCGCCGCCGTCAGGCCGTTCGATCTTGATGACCCGAGCGCCGAGGTCGAGCAGTCGCAGCGAGCAGTAAGGCCCGGACAAGAACTGGCTCATATCGACAACGATGAGCCCGGTCAGCGGCAGTTCGGCAATGGCAGCCATTGCCTATTTCTCCGTCTTACCGGCGAAATCGGCCGGATTGCGGTACTTCACCGTCTGCAGGTGCTCGCAATAAAGCACGAGCTCGCCTTCACCCTTGAAGACTTCATAGCTGGCGCGGATCAGCCCCATTTCCTTGTATTTTGGCTTCTTGTCGAGGTTGGAGCGGATTGAATAGATCGTGTCGCCGATGAACACCGGCTTGATGAAGCGCAATTTGTCGTAGCCATACGAAAAGGCGTTGACGCAATTGGTGGCGACGAGACCGAGCCCGGCCGAGAACACGAAGGCCCCTGCCACCAGCCGCTTGCCGAAAATGCCTTGCGTCTCGGCGAACATCTGGTCCTGCACGTATGGATGGATGTCGAGCACCAGCGTGTTGAAGAGATGGCTGTCGCCCTCGGCAATGGTCCGGCGCAGCGAGCGGATCTTCTGGCCGACCGGCCAGTCTTCGTAGAACCAGTTCTCCGCGTTCCAGACAGGAAGGTCGGCGTGATCCCTAGGCATGTTGGCGGGGTGTGTCGATGCCACGCCCACGGTTGGCGCGAAACCGCTCATGACGACTTCCTCTGGGAGCGGGAATCGTCCATCAGGGCGCGCCGCAGACCAGCGAAATGCATGATCGATCCTCCCGTCAATCTTCTTTTGTGAATAGTATTTTCACATATGGGGTTGTGTTGCAAGCGTGAACAGGCGAAATTTTGCCTGCTCCGTTGGGGCCAATGCCGGCGGAACAAGGGAGGAAGTGATGCAGAATGCCTGTCTGGTTTTCGTCGGCAGCCTCAATCGCGACGCCCCGTATTTTCAGGGCGCGCGCGGCATCGGGCTGGGTGTCTACAGTTTCGACGAAGGGACGCTGCAGACGAAGAAACTGGCCGAGACGGGAGACATCGACAATCCCACCTTCCTGTCGGTGACGCCGGACGGCTCCCACATCTATGCCAACTCAGAAGTGTTCACCTGGCGAGAAGGGGTGGTCTCGGCCTACCGTTTCGACAGGCAGACCGCCACGCTGTCCTACATCAACAAGCAGCCGGCGCTGGGCAGCATCACGGCGCACAACACCATCACGCGCGACGGGACCAAGCTGCTGGTCGCCAATTACGGCATGGGCGAGGGCGGCCCCGATCGCTCGGTCGTGGTCTATGGGTTGGGTGAGAATGGCGGCCTGACAGCGCCGTTGTCGAGCGTTGTCCATAGCGGGACCGGACCAGATCCTGCCCGCCAGGAGCGGCCGCATGCCCATAGCGTAACCGAGACGGTTGCCGGCGGCATGGCGATCGTCGCTGACCTCGGCATCGACCGGCTGGTGTCCTATCGCATCGGCTCAGACGGCAGCCTGACGAAGCTCGCCGAGTCGGCGCTTGCGCCAGGCGCGGGTCCGCGCCATCTCGCACTGCATCCGGGCGGTCGCTTCGTGTTCGTCATGAACGAGCTGGATTCGACGGTTGTCCCGCTGGCGCTGGACGAAGCATCAGGCAAGCTTACGGCGATCGACAGCAAGCCGGCCGTGCCGCCCGAGGCGCGCGACGGCAATCACTGCGCCGACATCCAGATCTCGCCTGACGGCCGCTTTCTCTACGGCTCCAACCGCGGCCATGACAGCATTGTGGTGTTTTCGATCGACCAGCAAACCGGCAGGCTTGCCCCTGTCGGCTATACGCCTTGCGGCGGCGCCACGCCGCGCAACCTGGCACTGACGCCCTCGGGCGGCCATCTGTTCTCGGCCAACCAGAATGCCGACCGCATCTCGATTTTCGCCCGTGATGCCGCAACCGGCCGGCTGACCGACACCGGCCGATCCATCGATATTGGCACGCCGATGTGCGTGAGGATCGTGCGTTGAGCGCTGGCGGGTGAAAATTCCGCCAGTACCATGGCCATAAGAACGTGTCGTTTCAATACGAGTGTCGGGACGCCCGTCGCGCGAGATAGGGAGCCACCAGCGCGCGTATGTCTGCGGCCGCTACGTCACCGGCAGCACGCAATGCGCGCTCGTAGCGCCCATATTCGTCAACTGCGCCTTCGAAATCATTGCGGCACAGTTGCTCCTTTATCAGCGCTTTGCAGATCGGTCCGGCATCTGGATAGAAGTCCAATACCCCTAAATATATCGCCCGTGCTTTGTCGGCTTGGTCGGCCGCCTCCAGCCGCTGGCCGAGCCGCAGCCCAAGATCGATCAGTTCGCGACGCACGCGCTCGCAAGTCGGGAGCGACCAGGAAGCGGTTCGCTCGTGCAACAACAACGGACCCGGGAATGCATGGAAGAGCGCCTCCGCGTCTGGCCGCAATCCCTCCGCATTGACCTTTGCGACAGTCTTGAGCCGTGCTTCCCAGTCGGCGAGGTCGACCCAGACCTTGTCCGATGCAAGGCGAAGCTTGCCTTCGCGCTGGACGATGAGGTCGGTCCGTCCCAACAGCTTGCGCAGCCGATGAAGCGCCTGGTCGCACGCCGCCCGCGCCTGGTCGCCGTCGAGGTTGGGCCACAGCCAGTCCTGAATGGTCTCCAGCGAGCAGGTATTTTCCTTTGAGATCGCCAGCACTCGCAGGATGTCGAGGGCCTTCGTCGGCGGCTTCGCGCCGAGCGCGAGAGGGTTTGCATCGAGTTCGAGCCGAAAGCCTCCGAGGACGTGGACCCTGAGCGGCCAGGGCCAGGCGGCGGGCCGCCGGGGCGGCGGCTCGAGCCGGCGTTCGCGGATCAACGACCGGCAGAACTCGGGCTCGATGCCGCGCTCAAGCGCATCGCCAAGCAGTTCGGCGAGCAATTCCGGGACATTGAGCAGCACCATTGGCCAGCTGATGTCGCGCAGCGCTTCCAGGAAGGCCTGCAGCCGGTCGCCATAGTGCGGATCGTCGCTCCACAGGTTCTCCAATGCGGCCGCTGCCAGAATGCATATCTCGGTTCGCTTGTGGGCGCCGCCGTCCAGCCGCGGCAGCAGATCGCTGAGAAGCACGGCGGCTTCGCGCGGCTTCCTGTCCGCCAGCAGCACCTGGAACTGGGTGATGTAGTGCGGCCAGCGCTCGATCATCGGCTCGTTGGCCGCCTCGATGGCAGTCATGAAGCGCTCGCAATCCTGGTAAGCGGCCGTGAAATCGCCTTGCCTGGCATGGAGCGCGGCGTGGCAATCGGCGACGACGGCGACCTGCGTGGTGAAACGGCTGTCGGCGATCTCGGCCAAACGCTCGACCACTTGGTGGAACTCGGCAAAATCGTTGCGGACCTTCATCTGCATTTGCAAATGATAGAGCCCCCCGAACTCCACGCCCCTCAGCGATTCGCGCTCGCCAATCGCGATCGCCGCCCGCAACGCCGCTTCGGCCGACGGATAGGGAAAATCCCTTCTCTTGTAGGGAAAATAACGTCCACTTTCCGCACCAAAGGCGACCAGCCACATGCCGAGAATCCAAGGCAGCACGCTCTTGTCACTCAAATCGTCAACGACGCTGTCGACGGCCTTGGCGAACAGATCGGCGCGCATGGTCGATACCGAAAGATCGATCAGCGTTTCGCTGGCAAGCAGCCGCAATCCGCTCGGATCGTGCTCGGGATTCCGGGTCAACCGCTCCAGGAGTTCGGTTTCGAGTGCTTGTCCGGCGGGGCTGCTGCGATAGCAGTCGTCGCCGAAGTTCAGCGCCCGCATCATGCCAATGCGTACCAGCATCGCTTCCTCGGAAGGTAGTTCCGGAAGCCCGCGTTCGATCAGCTCGAACGCCCGTCGCGTCCACATGGACAGACCTTCGTACGTGCGCCAGCTGGCAGTCTTGACCAACACCGCCCGCGACACAGTGAGGCACAGGCCGCGCAGATCGTCGGCCTCGCCAAAGGCTTGCCACGCCTTGGACAGCCAACGCTCCGCCGCAGCGTCGTCGGGCATGTGGGCCACGCCCAGCCAATAGAAATGCCAGCCATTCATGATGGTTTCCGGCAATCGGCCGCACCACTCGATGAAGGTCGCGCGGCTCCCTTGCGCCAGCAAGTCCTCTGCGCGGCTCAGCAGCAGGTCGCTCGCTTGGTCCCAGTCGTCGGCCTGTAAGGCGAGGCGTATGGCTTCGTCATGACGGCCCGCCCCCGCAAGGACCTTCGCCGCCTTTCGCCGGAGCGATTGCTGCTCTTCCCTGGCAATTTGCTGTGCGAAACGACGCTCGAGGAAGTCGCGCAAGAGGTCATGAAGGTGAAAGATATCGCGGTTGTTTTCCGAGCGCGTGACCAGAAACTGTCGCCTGTAAAGCCTGTCGAGCAGCTTTCCTGCTTCGCCCGACCCGATCATCTCGTCAGCCAACCCGGCGCTGATTTCGGGCAGCAGATTGAGTTTCAGCAGCATGTCCTGGTCGACGGAGGGAAGGGAAAGGAAGAAATGACGACCGAGAACGTCGGGCAGCACGTTCTGCCCGCCGGGGACCGTCTCCGTTGTGCCGTCCAGTCCGGCTTTGGTGCCTTGGTCCGCGAGCAGGACGAGCCCGACCGCCCAACCGCGCGCCGCCTCGACATCGACCCGAGCGGCGTCCCTCGAACGCAGGTGGACGAGATCGCGCGCTTCCGCGGTCGAGAATTCGAGCGCGTGGCGGTCGATGACAGCCATTTTGCCCTTGAGAATGAGGTCGCCCAATTCCTCCTGGGGCAGCGTGCGTGAGACACAGATGCAGCGGACGGTGTCAGGAAGTTCACGGAACATCTCGGAAAGCACCGCCCGAAATTCTGCGGTATCGGCGTCGTGCAAATCATCGAGCACCAGAATTGTGCCGGGCTTTAGCCGAGCGAAATAGGCTCTGGAAAAGCGCCTGGCGAACTCCTTCGGCTGCTCGGCATACTCGACGCCGAAGACCGGCATGTCTCCAGCCGAGACTGAGTCCAGCGACTGCGCCAGATATTGAAAGAACCGCGCTATATCCTGGTCGCCCTCATCGACACGGTACCATATGTGCGGCGCCTCGACGCTTTCGAGATAATCGATGACCGCGGTCGTCTTGCCGTAGCCGGCCGGTGCCGCCACCCAGCATACGCTCGACCGCGACACCCGATCGATCGCTTCGAGAACGCGGTTCCGCCTCAATATCCTGGCGCTGCGCGGCGCCGCCAGCTTGGCGATCCGGCCTGTGCCCGAGAGCGGTTGCGTCGCATCGGCTTCAAAGGCGTCTAAGGCGGCCATGGGGGCTCCCGCTCGACCAATCATCGAGCGACGGTCGTGCTGCCATGACCGTCCCGCCGATCCGATTGACGTTAGCCTGGCGCAGTCATGCGACAATTCGTGGGGGCTTCGTAGATGAAGCGGCACTGGCTGATCCCGGGAGGGCGGATCTCGATGGTTGCGCAACCTGAAACTGGGCAATGGACGGCGGGCGAACCTCGCACTCGGTCTTCGACCGTCGGCTCCAAATCCGGTAGAAGACCTGATCATGGCTATTCCCTCCGATTGGCAAGCTCATGGGCTGCCTGGCAGTCCTTTCCAAACGCACGAGCTCATCCTGTGCGCAGTGGCATCCGCGCACATCGGTACGGTCACCTAGTTTCCCGGCGATTGATCTCCCAGTTTTCGCAAGCGTGCCTAGTTTTCAAGGCTTGTTGGGCGCCCGGGTCTTCGCTGCCTTACGCAACCGGAAATCGGGAAGCGGACGGGACCGGATTGTGCGAGGGGATGGGCGACCGGTGGATCCCGCACTCTGTTTTCGACAATCCGCTCCAGCGGCCCGCGCGCGGATTGTCCGCACTGCCGCACGCGACGGTGCAGGGCGCACAACCGATCGAGAAATAGCCTTTTTCGATGAGCGGATGCCGGGGGAGGCGATGATGGTCGAGATAGACCTCGATCTGCTGCCGGGTGAAGCGGGCGAGCGGCTCGATTTTCAGGCGTCCGTCAGTTTCTTCCAGCGTCGCAACATCCGTGCGAACTCCGCCATGATAGCGCTTGCGGCCGGAAATCCAGGCCTTGAAACCGCTCAGGGCCTTCTCGAGCGGCAGCACCTTGCGGATGTGGCAGCACCGGTCCGGATCGCTGCGGTGCAGCGATCCAGAGCCGTCGAGCACCCGCAGGACATTTGCCCGGGGCGTGACGATGCGCACGTCGGTGAGGCCGAGCAAGGCCGTCAATTGCGTACGATAGGCGACCGTTTCCGCAAACAGCTTTCCGGTATCGAGCGTGACGATGGGGAGCGACCTGTCGATCGATGCGGCCATATGCAGCAACACCGCAGATTCCGCGCCAAATGAGGAGACGAGCGCTACCTTTCCGCGGAACAAGTCGGTGACGAGTGGCGCCAGCAGCTCGGGTCCGTCGAGATGGTTCAGCTCCGCGACGATGCCTTCATGCATGGCGATTCGGTCCGGTTTTGGCGTGACGCGGCCGGTTCATAGTCTGCTCACGAAATCGAGGATCGCCTGGCGGTCGGCCTCGTCCAGGCCGAAGAAGCGGTCGCGGACGATCTGCGCCGTGCCGCCATGCGCGAACACTGCATCGCGCAGTGTGGTCGCGCGGCCGTCATGTAGGAAGCGCTGGCGCAGGCGGATGCCGACCAGCGGCGTTGTCCGCCATTCGGCGCCGATGGCGTTACCCTGGATGATCTTGTCGTCGAGCGCCGATCCCATGTCGTGCAGCAAAAGGTCCGAGTAGAGCCTGACTTCGCCGTTTGTGCCCGCCAGCGCCGGCACATGGCATTTGGCGCAGCCGACCGAAGCGAAGAGCCTTCCGCCATCGCTGGCCAGCATTGCGCTTTCGCTCGAGACCGACGGCGAGGCCAGGAAGCCGGCCGAGAACGGGATCAGTGCGCCATAGGCCAGGGTTGCCGACAAAAGCACTCCGCTGGAGCCGAGGCCGATCAGGCGCCACGCACCGCCGGCTTCGCCGAGACGGCCGATGCGTGTGGTGACCCCGAGCGCGACCATCACCATCAGGAACAGGAACTGGTCGACGTCGAGAATGCCGCGGCGCAGTTGCGGATCGAGCGTGATTTGCGAATTGAGCATCACCACGCCGATGAAGGCGACGATGAACCACGGGAACGGGATCGGCGTTGCTCCGGGCGCGCTCTTGCGGCCGCGAAAGAACGTGCCGATGGCCAGCAGAAGCGGGATGAGCATCAGCACCTTGCTGAGCTTGACGAGGGTAGCGGTGTTCAGCGCCCCGTCCGAGACTGCGAAGGAGGCGCCGTAGACCTGCGCCAGTTCGAAGATGCTCGCGCCGACGAACACGCCGTAGAGCCGGTCGTCGAGATGCGGCAGCCAGCCGCCCAGGAACATCACGGGATAGACGAGCAGCGCCGCGGTGCCGCTGAGCGTGATCAGGGCGATCGCAACCCCCGCGCTCTGGTCGCGTGCGCGCATCAGCGCAGCCACTGAGAGAATGGCGGCTGCGCCGCAGACGGCGCTTCCGACCGCGACCAGCAACGCGATCTCGGCCTCCAGCCTGAACAGCCTACGTGCGATGGCGTAGAGCAAAGCCGCGACCAGGATCAGTTCGATGGCCGCCACCGCGAGCGGCATCAGCCCGAGATCGAGGAACAGTCGCGTCGTGACGCGGAAGCCGACAAGGACGACCGCCAGGCGCAACAGGTAGCGCTTGGTGAAGTCGAGCCCCGGGCGCAGGACGTCGGGGCAGGCAAAGCTGTTGCCGATCAGCAGCCCGAAGAGCATGGCGACGAGGACCGGATTGCGCGACAGCGGCTCGCCCAATCCGCCGGCAATCCAGCCGCCCGCAAGGGCGAGCGCGGCCGCCACGGCGATACCGGGCAAGATCGAGCGCGCTTGTTCCGGCGCATGCGAAAACGTCAGGGCGATGCTCATCGCCTGGCCTCCTCGGCCGGGGTGAGCGTTCGCAGATAGGCAGCCACCGCCTCGATCTCTCCGGATCCTTGTTCGACGGGTTGCGTGTCCGTCCCGCTGTGGCCGGAGACGACGCTGGTGATGCCGAGCTCCCTGGTGAAAGCGTCGGCGACCATCTCTTCGAGGACCGCAATGTCGGCCTTCCAGCCATAGCGGCCGACGCGCGTCGCGCCGTTGGCATCGAGGACATAGTGCGGGCGGCCCTTGATCCCGTCGCCTTTGCTGACTGCCTGCGCCTCGATGACGCTGTCGGGTATGTCGTCTATGCCAGCGACGCCGTAGAGGCTGGGCGGCATGCGCAGCGAGATGACATTGGCCTGCTGCGGCAGTGCAGCCGGTTCAGCCGCGATGCCGGCACCATCGCGCAGCATGTAGCGCCGGGCGACCGGGCTGTTGGGATGATCGATCGGGACCGTGCGCCCGGATCCCGGATCCATATGGGCTATCCTGCGCGCGAAACGGTTCTCATCCGCGCTCGCACCGCCGGGGCCGGGATGACAGGACAGGCAGGACGTCGCATTGAACAATGGTCCAAGACCGGTCCGCGGCGTGAAATCGGTCTGAAACAGCTCCCTTCCGCGAGCGGCGAGATCGGGGTTGGCGGCAGCATTTTGCGTCTGCTGGGCCGTCGCCGACACGCCGTGCTCGTCAAAAGCAGGGACCTCGAGCAGCGCTCCGTCGCGGCCGGGAAATCCGGGAAGCTCGCCGCCTATCGTTATCCAGATCCGCTGCGCGTCCGCCGACATTGCGATGGCTCGCAGGCGATCGCCGCCGAGAGGCCCAAGGCCAGGGATGTCGATCGTCGCTCGGGCGAGAAGCCGGCCGTCCTGGCTTATGCGCAGCAGCGAGCCGTCGCCGCGATTGGCGACGAACAGGTCCGACCCCCCGGCAAGCGTCGTATGGCTCGAAAAGTGCGGATTGGCGATCTCGGGGACAGCGGCGGCAATGTCGACTGGACGATCGAATTCCGGCAGCGAGACCATGCCAGCCCCGGCGACCGTGAAATGCCGCCGGTCGTCTTGCAGTTTCAGCAGCACCAGCCGGTCGCGGCCGGGGTCGGCGATGTAGAGAACACGGTCCGGGTTCCACTTGAAGGCAATGCCGATGACGCCGGGATCGTCGCCGCTGTTGCGGCCCATGCTCACCGTGCCAGGGCCGGATAGGCCGTCGACACCGTCCTGGACATGGATCTGGACCACGCTGCCGTCCGCAGTGACCGCGCCGAACACGGCAAATCCGCTGCCGTCCGGTGACGGGCCGAGAAACGCCGTTCCGAGCGCACCGGTCTGCAGCCCGCCGGGCGTCAGTTGGCCGCTTGCCCGGTAGTTCAGCCGCTTCGCCAGCCATCCGTTGGCCAGCCAGCCGCTCGCCAGCCATCCAGTGGGTTGAGCGATCTGCGCTTGTTCGCGATCGGTAGACCGGCCGGCGAACACGCCGCCGGCCTCGCGGCTTGGCGCATTGTCGAGCGGGGCTCCGTCGGGGTCGACGACGGTGACGCTGCCTTCGCCGGCCAATCCGTTCGGCGCGTTGGCGATCCAGGGCCTTCCAAAGGCGTTGTTGATCGAGATGTAGCGCGGTCCGGATGCCGCCGCCAGCCGCGCCGTTCGAGCCTGGCCATTGTAGCGCCGGTTGAGGAATGGCTCGCTCTGCGCCGTGTAGAGCTGGACTGGGCTCGCTCCGCCATAGTCGGCTAGATCTTGGTCGGTGAGATCCTGCGGAACCAGGATCGTGCCCGATTTGTCGCCGCGCGGATCGATTGACAGGATCGCGCCAGGTTTGAAGACGAGATCGCCTGGTGGCGCGCCGAAATTTATGCCTACCGCGACCAGAACCCTAAGCGGATCGAGCACACGTCCTTCGCGCGTGGTCAGCAGGAATTCCGGATTTCCCGGTATCGGTCCGCCATTATGAAAACGCCCCACCTCGCGCACGCCGGCCACGCCCGGCAGCCCGACGGCGACGATACGGGCGCCCAGGCGCCAGGCGGAGATGTGATCGCTGGTGAAGCCCACCGTCGGCAGCAAGATGAAAGACACCGCTGTCATTCCGGAGATAATCCGGCCAAACGAAAGGTCCAGCGAGGCGCAGCTTCCTCGCGACCGACGAGTTTTGACGAAATCCATAAGCACCGCGGCAAGGCCCTTGCGCATTGCGACATCCCCGGCTCGATACCTCGATGCGTCTACATGCGGCCCCGAGCATGTGACGCTTATCTCGACGCAATCATTGAGCGGGTGCACTTACGTATCGTGTACGGCACCTCAACCGCCGGCCGTATCTTGCGCTTTGGGGGAAGGCGTGCGGCCGCGCGCGCTTCGCAAGGCAAGCGCTTGTCGGGCAAAGGTGATTATGGGCATGGCGAGGTTGCCGCGAACGGCAAATTTTCAGAACTCGAGCGCCTGCCTGAGTGCCGGGCCGCTCCTGACGCGCAAATCGAGGTCGGCCTCGATATGGTCGATGTGGTGCAGCATCAGCGCGCTGGCGCGTTCGGCATTGCCATTTTCCAGCGCCTCGAGGATCTGCGTGTGTTCGTTGTGGCCGCAGCTCGAGATGCCCGAGCGGCCATAGAGTGCGATCACCAGCGATGAACGAGCGACCAATTCCTCCATGAAGCGCTGCAGGATGACGTTTCCCGCGACCGACGCCAGAAGCAGGTGAAAATCCCCCGACGCCTTGATCTCCGATCGCCTTGCGTTCGGTCCGCGTTCGGCGATGAAACGGCCTTCTTCGTCGAGCTGGGCCTTGAACGCGGCGACATGCGCCGGCGTCATCCGTCCGGCGGCGGCAATCGCGATGCCTGGTTCGATGAGCCGGCGCGAAGCAAAAACCTGCCGCGCTTCCTCCGGCGACGGGTTGGCGACGAAGGCGCCGCGATTGCGCTCGGTGCGCACCAATCCCTCGAAGGAAAGCATCTGCAGTGCCGCACGCGCCACGGTGCGGCTGACATCGAACAGCGTGCCGACTTCGCCTTCGGAAAGCTTTGTTCCCGGCGCCAGCCGGCGATCGACGATCGCGTCGCGCAACTGGTCGCGGATCGCCTGCGCGCGATCCTCGTTGGCGGCCTCGATAGCAGGGAAGGTCTGGTCGGCAATGTTCATGGCAGTGGTCCTGCGTTCTTCTACCCTGAATCGCATCGCTTGGACGAGAGACAAAGTGAATACAGAGATGAAAAAGATTGCATACGATCTTTGCGAAGATCGGCGGCAATCGCCTATAATTTGTGCATTGCACAAGGGCGACGTATCGGCAGCTATATAGAGGCGGCCCTGATTTCTTCGAGGATTCAGTCGGTTGGTGCGGCGGCGCGCAACTGGCACGCATGATGCTTTGGCTAATCCGACCAAAGGGGAAGCTGGATGTCCAAAGCCGCCGAAATCGACATTGTGTCCGTTTCGAAAGTCTATGGCGCGACGACTGCCGTCGAAGGCATCAGCCTGAAAATCCCTGCGGGAACCTATTGCTGCCTGCTCGGTCCGTCGGGCTGTGGCAAGACCTCGACGTTGCGCATGATCGCCGGGCACGAGAGCATATCGAGTGGCGACGTGCGTCTCGGCAACACAGTGGTCACCGACCTGCCGCCGGCCAGGCGCGGCACTGCCATGATGTTCCAGTCCTACGCACTGTTTCCGCATCTCGACCTGATCGACAATGTCGCCTTCAGCCTGAAGATGAAAGGCGTCGGCAAGGAGGAGCGCCGCGCCAAGGCACTCGACATGCTGAAGCTGATGCAGATGGAGGCCTATGCCAGCCGCCGCCCGGCGCAGCTTTCCGGCGGGCAGCAGCAGCGCGTTGCTCTTGCGCGCGCATTGATCACCGATCCCGAGGCGCTGTTGCTCGACGAACCGCTTTCGGCGCTCGATCCTTTCCTGAAGATCCGCATGCGAGCCGAACTGAAGAAGCTGCAGACGTCGCTCGGCATCACTTTCGTCCACGTCACCCACAGCCAGGAAGAGGCGATGGCGCTGGCCGACCTGATCGTGGTGATGAACGACGGCCGTATCGAGCAGGCGGCGCACCCTCGCACGGTGTTCGAGCGGCCGGCCACGGCCTTCGTCGCTCGTTTCATGGGCGACCACAATGTCATCTCCGGCCGTGTCACCGGTAGTCGCGACGGCATGGTCGTTTTCGATGTGCCCGGCGGCGTCACGCTCGCCGCCAGCGGGCAGGGCAGGGAGACCGGGGAACCCATCGACATCGCCATTCGCACCGACCACGTGCGCATCGGCGAGCCGCCGGCAGCCGGGCTCGGCTTCACCGGCATTATTGCAAACGTCGAGTACCGCGGTTCGACCGTGAAGCTCTCGGTCAATGGCGCCGGCATCGAGGATTTCACGGTGATCGTCGACGACACCAGCTTCTTCGCCAGGCCGGTTGCCGTCGGCGACGCAGTGCCGATCGCCTGGGACGCCGAGGACGCGATCGTCCTTGGCCGTCTCGATTCCTGAAATCCAGCATAACCAACCAAAACAGGGGAACTGAACATGACCAACACCACCGACAAGAAGACTGGAATATCGCGACGTTCGCTGCTCAAGACAGGTGCCGCCGCCGTCGGTTTCGCCGCCGGTTCCGGCGCCATATCAGGCTTTCCGACCATCTGGGCGCAATCGAACATCACGCTGCGCCAGTTCGGCACCGGCGTATCCAACCTCAATGCCATCGCCGACAAGTGCAAGGCCGACCTCGGCATCACGCTGGAGATGACAGCAACCGATTCCGACGCCGCCGCGCAGCGCGCCGTGACGCAGCCCGACAGCTACGACATCGCCGACATCGAATACTGGATCTGCAAGAAGGTGTTCCCGACAGGCGTCCTGCAGCCGATGGATGTCAGCAAGCTGAAATATTACGACGAGCTGGTGCCGCTGTTCAAAACCGGCAAGCTGACGCCGGACAGCGTCATTGCCCAGGGCACCGCGCCGCATACCGTCGGTTACGTCGAGGCGCAGGACAGCAAGGTCTTCGCCAAGGCGCCGACCAACTGGTTCACCATGGTGCCGACGATCTACAATGCCGATACGCTCGGCATCCGCCCCGACCTCGTCGGCCGCGATATCACCACCTGGGCCGACATCATGGATCCGGCCTTCAAGGGCAAGACCGCCATCCTCAACATCCCGTCGATCGGCATCATGGATGCGGCGATGATCATGGAGGCAACGGGCAACATCAAATACGCCGACAAGGGCAACATGACCAAGGAGGAGATCGACAAGACGATCGACTTCCTGATCAAGGCCAAGCAAGCCGGCCAGTTCCGCGCCTTCTGGAAATCCTTCGACGAGAGCGTCAACCTGATGGCTTCAGGCGAAGTCGTAATCCAGTCGATGTGGTCGCCGGCCGTGGCCGCGGTCCGCTCCAAGGGCATCGCGTGCCGGTTCCAGCCGCTCAAGGAAGGCTACCGCTCCTGGGGTGGCGGGCTTGGCCTGGCAGCCCATCTCTCCGGCGCCGAACTCGATGCCGCCTATGAATACATCAACTGGTACACGTCCGGCTGGGTTGGCGGCTATCTCAACCGTCAGGGCTATTACTCGGCCAACATGGTGTCGGCCAAGAAGTTCATGTCCGAGGACGAGTGGGGCTACTGGATCGAAGGCAAGCCGGCAAAGGGCGATATCCTGTCGCCGGACGGCAAGGTCATGGAAAAGGCTGGCGCCGTGCGTGACGGCGGCTCGTTCGAAGAGCGCATGGGCAAGGTCGCCTGCTGGAACTCGGTCATGGACGAGGACCGCTACATGGTGAAGCGCTGGAACGAGTTCATCGCTGCTTGATGCCCTCTGCCTTCTCCCCTTGTGGGAGAAGGTGGATTGGCGCGCAGCGCCAAGACGGTTGAGGGGTGCTGGACGGAGCACTGTTGGTGCCAAGCTGGAACACCCCTCATCCGACCGAGCTTCGCTCGGCCACCTTCTCCCACAGGGGGAGAAGGGAACACCCCTCAGTCGCATCGCCGACTTCGACCGAGATATAGATGGCAGTAGCGCTCGAACAATCCACGCACGTTACGTCTGCAAAGCCTGCCAGACGCAGGCGCTCCTTTGCCGCCATCGCACCCGGTCTCCAGGCGGCACCGCTGGCGCTGATCCTCGGCGCGTTCCTCCTGCTGCCGATCCTGATGATCGCCGTGGTCTCATTCTGGGACTACGATTTCGCAGCGATGTATCCGGATTTCCTGACCACCAATTATTCCGACACGCTCGGCTCCTGGGTCACCTGGAAAACCTACTTGAATACGCTGAAATACGCCGCCATCGTCTGGGCGCTGACGCTGTTCATCGGTTTCTGGGTCGCCTATTTCCTTGCCTTCCATATCAGGACCACGGCCATGCAGATGGTGCTGTTCCTTGTCTGCACGGTGCCGTTTCTGACCTCTAACATCATCCGCATGATCTCGTGGATTCCGGTGCTTGGCCGCAATGGCCTGGTCAACTCGACGCTGGTGCAAATGGGGCTGATCCCGAAGCCGATCGAATGGCTGCTCTATTCCGAATTCGCCGTGGTGCTGGCCATGGTGCATCTCTATACGCTGTTCATGGTGACGCCGATCTTCAATACGCTGATGCGCATCGACAAGTCGTTGATAGAAGCCGCGCGCGACGCCGGCGCTTCCGGCTGGCAGGTTCTGTGGAACGTCGTCATTCCGCTCGCCAAGCCCGGCATGGCGATCGGCACCATTTTCGTCGTCACCCTGGTGATGGCCGACTTCTCGACGGTGCAGGTGATGTCCGGCGGGCAGAGCGCCTCCGTCGCGCTGATGATGAAGAACCAGATGTCGCTGCTGCAATATCCGGCAGCCGCCGCCAACGCCGTCGTGCTCTTGGTGCTGGTGCTGCTGATGGTCGCGGGCATCCTGCGCATCGTCGACATCCGCAAGGAGCTGTGAGGCGATGAGCCAGGACAAGCGCACCCTCGAATTCTATGTGTTGGCGGCGTTCTTCGGTCTTTTCGTGTTGTTCCTCTACGGCCCGCTTTCGGCGATCCTGATCCTCTCTTTCCAGGGCGAGAACGGCGGTCTGACATTTCCGCTGAACGGCGTGTCGCTGCACTGGTTCGCCAATTTGTTCGAGCGCCAGGCGGTCGGCGACTTCGGCGGCAGCTTCAAACGCTCGCTCGTCCTTGGCCTGATGGTGATGGTCGTCACTGTCGCCGTGTCGCTGCTCGCCGGCCTGGCCTTCCGGCAGAAATTTCGCGGCGCAACCGCACTGTTCTATCTGGCCGTCGCCAGCCTGGTCGTGCCGTCGATCATCATCAGTCTCGGCGTCGGCGTCGTCTTCCAGCAGATCGGCTTCCGCCCCGCCTGGTACACCTCCGCTTTCGGCGCCCATCTGACCTGGACCTTGCCTTTCGGCGTGCTGATCATGTTTGCTGTCTTCAACCGGTTCTCGCCAGCCTATGAGGAAGCCGCGCGCGATCTCGGAGCATCGTCGTGGCAGACCTTTGCCCATGTCGTGCTGCCGATGATCGCGCCCAGCCTGATCGGCGTCGGCCTGTTCGGCTTCACTCTGTCATATGACGAGTTCGCCCGCACGCTGATGACCTCGGGCACGTTCAACACGTTGCCGCTCGAAATCTACGGCATGACGACGAATGTCACGACGCCGGTGCTCTATGCGCTGGGCACCGTGACGACCGTGTTTTCCTTCCTGGTGATCCTGCTGACGCTCGGCGCAATCGTCTATGTCGGCCGCCGCCGCGAGCGTGCCTGACAGTGCAGATCCTCGTCGTCAATCCCAACACCACCGCCAGCATGACTGACACTATCGCGGCGGCGGCCCGATCGGTCGCTGCTCAATCGACGAAGATCGTTGCCGTCACCTCGTCGATGGGACCTGTATCGATCGAAGGCTATTACGATGAAGCACTTGCCGTGCCCGGCCTGCTGGTCGAGATCGCCGCCGGCGAACGCTCGGGCGCGCAAGCCGCGATCATTGCCTGTTTCGACGACACCGGCCTCGATGCCGCGCGCGCCATGGCCAACATTCCGGTCATCGGCATTTGCGAGGCATCGCTCAGCACGGCCTCGTTCATCGCCCAGCGCTTCACCGTCGTCACCACCACCGGACGTTCGCGCGTGCCGGTCGAAGGCCTGGTGCAGCGCTATGGCATGGCGGGGCGGGCACGCGTGCGCGCCGCCGACATCCCGGTTCTTGCCCTCGAAGATCCGGCGTCCGACGCACTGCTCAGGCTGCGCAGCGAGATTGCGCGCGCCATCGACGAGGATCGCGCCGAGGCGATCGTGCTCGGCTGTGCCGGCATGGCCGATCTGGCGGCGGCGCTGCAGCGGGAATTCGGGCTTCCGGTCATCGACGGCGTGGGCGCTGCCGTGAAACAGGCCGAGGCATTGATCGCCCTTGGCCTGACGACATCCAAGCGCGGCGCCTATGCAAGCCCGTTGGCAAAGTCTTATCATGGCGCGTTGAAATCCTTCGCGCCTGGCGCCGCCGAGTGATCGCAATGCCCCGAACGATCCGAACGCTCGCACGTGAAGAAGTGCAAACCCTTGTCGATTGGGCGGCGGCGGAAGGCTGGAATCCCGGCCTTAACGATGCCGCGCTGTTTCAGGCAGCCGACCCGCAGGGCTTCATCGGCGCCTTTATCGATGGCGAGATGGCGGCCGGCATTTCGGCCGTTGCCTATGGCGACGGTTTCGGCTTCATCGGCCTCTACATCTGCCGGCCGGACAGGCGTGCCCAAGGTCATGGCAAGGCGGTCTGGGATGCCGGCATAGCGCGGCTCGGCAACCGCACGATCGGCCTCGACGGCGTTGTCGAACAGCAGGCCAACTACCGCAGCATGGGTTTTGCACCGGCCTACCGGACGATCCGGTTCATGGGGTCACCGAATGTCCCGGCAGCCGTCGGCAACGACGTTCGCGCCATAGGGCCGGAACTCGTGCCGGACATACTGGACTATGACCGCCGCTTCTTTCCCGGTCCGAGGCGATCCTTCCTGGAACACTGGCTGCGCCCGCCGCACATGGCGCTTGCGATCCTCAAGCACGGCGCCATTGCGGGATATGGCATCGCGCGCCAATGCCGGGACGGCTGCAAGATCGGCCCGCTCTTTGCCGACAGCCTGGACGCGGCAAGCCATCTCTTCGCCGCGCTCGCGCACATGTCCGGTCCCGGAAACGTCCATCTCGACGTTCCCGAAACCAGCCGGCAATTTGCAGACTTGCTGTCGTCCGCAGGCCTTCTACCGGGCTTCGAGACGGCTCGGATGTACAAGGGAAAGGCGCCGCAGCTCGTGCAGTCCGGAGTTTTTGCGATAACGACGTTGGAGCTGGGGTGAGGCGGTACAAGCCGACTTCCAGTGCAAAGTCGGGCAACAGGACTACGCGCTCTATTTTTCCCGAACTGAAATGCCGGAATCGTCGATGCGAAGTTCCACGCCTTTCGGCCTAGTCTCCTCGCGATAAACGTAAATCCCCAACGCAATAACGGCGACGGCCAAAGCGCCGATGATGAGATAAAGATAGTTCTGCTTCATCCGCTGTCGTTAACAACATGGTGTGGGCGAGTCTAGCAGTTCGGGTTTCAGGACGGCGGCCAGAGACGCACGTCGATCAGCCATCCAGCCGGTCGCGCAGCATGCTCCAGGGGAGCACCATGTTTGGTGCATGCCGCATCAGGCTATGGAACGGGATCGGCGACGGCGGCGCAAACGGCAGCGGCAAATCCTGAGGCTTTATTCCATCAGCCCAATCCGCAAGCACCTTGCCCATCGCAGTGGTCATGGCGATGCCGCGTCCGTTGCACGCGAAGCCGGCGATCAGCCCGGGGCCGAGATCGACGAGGTGCGGCAGGAAGTCGGGCTCGACGGCAGCCATCCCCGACCAGCTGTATTCAAGCGGCGGGATGTCCGGGAGATCGAGATATCTGGCAAGCCGCCGCCAGATCGCCCGCGGCACCCGCGTGTCGGCACCGGGGCCAAAAACATGCATGCCGCCGGTGATCAGCCTGTTTTCGCCGTCGAAGCGGAAGGTGAAGAGATTGCGTCTTGTGTCGCCGACGCCTTGCCCGCCAGGAAGCAGGCGAGTGCGCACTTCGCGCGGCAGCGGCGCCGTCGCGATCTGGAAGATTTTCAGCGGGATGTAGGTTCGCTCAAGCGTGCGGTTCAGCGACCCGCCATAGGCGTTGGTGGCGACCAGCACCTTTCCTGCCCGTACCGAACCGGAGGCCGTCTTCAAAGCCCAACCATCGCCTATATGATCGATCGACGCGACACGCGTATGCTCGAAGATGCGCGCTCCGGCCTTTTCCGCCGCGTCGGCCAATCCGCGCGCATATTCGACCGGATTGAGGACGCCACCCGATCTGTCGATCCAGCCGCCGAGATAACCGCGAACGCCGGTCAGCTCTTCGACCGCCTGTCTATCCAGCGCAATAGCCGGCCTTCCGCGTGGTGCCCATTGTTCGGCGCGCGATCTGGTCTTTTGCAAAGCGGCCGGTGAATGGGCTGGTTGTATCCAGCCGCTCTGGACGGAATCGCATTCGATGGCATGCCGCCTGATCAGGTCGAAGACGAGGTCGGCGCTGCCGGCAGCGAAATCGACAAGGCGTTCGCCGCGTTCGGGCCCGAGCTGGGCAATGATATTGTCGGGGTCTCTTTTCGCGAAATTCGGGACGACGAAGCCGGCATTCCTGCCGGTTGCCCCCCAGGCGATGATTTCCGCCTCGATGACGGCAACCGAGATGCCTTTCTCGGCACTGTGCAGCGCGGTGGAAAGGCCTGAAAACCCGCCGCCGACAATTGCCAGATCGACATCGAGTGCGCCTTCGAGGGTGGGCCGGTCGCGGCGACTGCGGCTGACGGCATGCCAAAGGGAAACGCCGTGCGGCCGGGTCACAGCGTTCATGAGCCGCTCTCGCTCGGGGCCACGCGTACACGCTTGCCGAACCTTGGACGCCGCGGCCTGTCGCCAAACAGGCCGTTCGGCCTGACCAGAAGGATGACGCACAGCATCACGCCAATGGCGACGATCTGCAGCGAAGCGGCGCGGGCCTGCTGTTCCGGCGAGAACAACATACTGGTCAGGGCTCCCGATCCGGCCCATATCGCCCAGACCAGGATGCTGCCGATGACGGCGCCGATGTTGCTGCCCGAGCCACCGACGATCAGCATCACCCAGACCTGGAAAGTCAGCGCCGGCAAATAATTGTCCGGGGCAATGAAGCCGGTGAAATGCGCCTGCAGCGCACCGGCAAGCGCCATGATGGCGCCACCGACGGCAAAGGCCTGGACGCGGTAGAACCGTGCGCTTTTGCCTAGGGATATCGCGGCCCGCTCATCCTCCCGAAGCGCCTTCAACACGCGCCCCCACGGGCTGCGCGACAGATGCTCCAGCGCGAGATAGACGATCAGCGTCACCACCGAGACGATCGCAAGGTTCGAAAGGTTGAACAGCAACGGCGTTTCGGCCAGACCGCCGAACGGACGCGGAATGAAGCCGATGCCGAACGGCCCGCCGGTCAGCTTCTGGGCATTGAGCGCTACCAGTTGCACGACGACGGCGACGCCGAAAGTAGTGATCGCCAGATAGTCCGATCTCAGACGTAGCGTGGCAATGCCGGTGATGGCGGCGGCGACGCCGCCCAACAGCATGGCGCCAAGCCAGCCGATAAGGATCGGCAGGTCGAAGCCGCCCAGGCGCGCGGCATCGTCGGGCGTGGTCAGCAGCGCCGAGGTGTAGGCGCCGATGGCAACGAAGCCGGCGACCCCGACATTGAAAAGCCCGGTCAGCCCCCATTGCAGATTGAGCCCGAGCGTGATGAGCGAAAAGATCAGCGCGGTGGTCAGGAAGAAGGCGCCGTAGCCGAGCAGATCCATCAGCGTTCCCTCACTCCGAAAAGGCCGATGGGCCGCACGAACAGCACCGCCATCAGGATGATGAACGAGACGGCTGCCCGCCATTCGGCGCCGATCAATTGCACGGCAGCCGCTTCGGCCATGCCGATGATCAGGCCGCCGAGAACGGCGCCGGGCACGCTGCCGATGCCGCCGAGGATGGCGGCCGCGAACATCGGCAGCAGCATCTCGAAACCCATGAACGGGCGGATCTGGATGAGAATGCCGATCATGACGCCGGCGACGCAGGCCAGCGCGCCGCCGATGATCCAGGTGACGCGCACCACCCTGGCGACGTCGATGCCGACGATGCGGGCAAGTGCCGCGTTCTGGCTCAATGCCTGCATCGAGCGGCCGGTCTGGGTCCGCGTCATCAGGAGATGCACGCCGAGCACCAGCACGGCGGTCAGCAGCAGCAGCGCGATCTGGTCCGGGGTGATGCGGATGCCGAAACCTATCGGCATGGCGATCTGGATCGCCCGGCTGAAATAGGTCGGACGCGAGGTGAAGATGAATTCGAGCAGGCTTCTCAGCGCCATCGAGGCGCCGAAGCTGGCCATCACCACGATGATCGCCTGGCCCTTGGCCCGCAGCCGCGCGAACAGCACTATGTCGAGCACCAGCGCCAGCAGGCCGGTGGCCGCCATGCCGATGATGAGCGCGACGATCAACGGCCAACCGAAGGAGAGGGGCGCGATCGGCGCGATCTTGCCGAAAATCGCGCCAATGGCGCCAACCACGGCGAGCGTCGCATAGGCGCCCCAGGCCATGAAGTCGCCATGGGCGAAGTTCGAGAAGCGCAGGATCGAATAGGTGAGTGTCACGCCGATGGCGCCGAGGCCGATCATCGACCCTGCCAGCAGTCCGTCGACGACGAATTGCAGGTTCATGCCGCGCTTCCTTGTCCAAGGTCGAGGCGGCGCTGGCCAAGATAGAGTTCAGCGACGACCGGGTCGTTCCAGAGCTCGGAGGCGACGCCTTGGTGCCGCTCCTTGCCCTCAACCAGCACATAGGCGCGGTCTCCAATGGCAAGCGCTGCCTTGGCGTTCTGTTCGACCAGCAGGATGGTGACGCCGGACTTTCGGATGCCGGCCAGCATCTCGAACACCATCGCCACGAATTTCGGCGACAGGCCGGCCGACGGCTCGTCGAGCACCAGCACCTTGGGATGGACAATCAACGCCCGGGCGACGCCCAGCATCTGCCGCTGTCCACCCGACAGATTGCCCGCGGCCGTTCTGCGCTGACGGGCGAGATCGGGAAAGGCCGCATACATCTGCTCGATGCGGGCTGGGACCTCGCGCGGCCTCAGGATGCCGCAGGCGACCCTGAGATTGTCCTCGACCGACATCAGCGGGAAGATGTTCTCTGTCTGTGGCACGAAAGCAAGGCCACGGCGGACCATGATGTGAGCGGGCGACGCCGTGATATCCTTGCCGTCCAGCAGCACCGTGCCGCCGGTGATCGGGACAAGGCCGGCGATCGCCTTGATAAGGCTCGACTTGCCGGCGCCGTTGGGACCGAGAACGACGACGATCTCGCCCTGGTCGACGGTGATCGAAGCGCCGCGCACGATCGGAACGCCGGGCTCGTAGCCGGCTTCAAGGTCGCGGACATCGAGTACCCTTTGTCTCATGCCGCGCCTCCGAGGTAGGCCTCGATGACGCGCGGGTCGCGCGCCACCTCCTCCGGGGTGCCTTCGCACAGCAGCAGCCCGCTCGCCATGACCAGCACACGGTGGCAAAGCCGCGTCACCATGTCGATATTGTGCTCGATCAGCAGGAAGGTGATGCCGCGCGCATTGATGTCGCGGATGCGGTCGATAATGATCTCGAGCAGGGTTGCGTTGACCCCGGCCGCCGGCTCGTCGAGCAGGATGATCGCCGGGTCGGCCATCATCACGCGGGCCAGTTCGAGCAGCTTGCGCTGGCCGCCTGAAAGCACGCGCGCAGGTTCGTGCGCGAGGTGAGCGATCGTGACGAGCTCGAGCAGTTCGACGGCTCTTGTCTCGGCAGCCCTTTCTTCGGCAGCGACCCGCCGGGGCGTCAGGAAATTGGCGAGCAGTTTTTCTCCGGCCTGCCCTTGCGCGGCCAGCATGACGTTTTCGATCAGCGTCAGGTTAGGCAAGGGCCGGGGGATCTGGAACGTGCGGCCAAGGCCGCGGCCAATGCGGCGATGGGCAGCTTCCCCCGACACCGATACGCCGTTGAGGAGGATTTCGCCACTGGTCGGCAGAATGCTGCCGGCGAGCAGGTCGAACATCGTGGTCTTGCCGGCGCCGTTCGGGCCGATAAGGCCAAGTATTTCGCCCGGCCGGACGTCGAACGAGACATTGTTGACCGCGACCAGGCCGCCGAAGCGTCTGAGGACGTTCCTGGCCGTCAGAACCGGCGTGCGGATCTCCTCCTGCCGTTCCGTCGTGTCGCTCATCAATTCCTCTGGCCGAAAAGCGATCTTCGTCGCCTATGATTTGATTTGTGATCACGCTTGCTTTGATCACGCTATTCGGCTTTAATTTCTTCCGCAAGCCGAAAACGGCCAAGACCGGGATTGCCTATGCAGAAGGCCGCCATCGAAAAGAACAATGAGATGATCGCAGCCCAGCTTACGCCGGTCGGCCGCGAGACCGTGCAGGATCGCGTCTATTCGGAGCTGCGCCGCGCCTTGATCGGCGGCCTTTTCGAGCCGAGCCAGGTTCTGACCATCCGCGGCCTCGCCGACGCGCTGGTCACCAGCACCATGCCGGTGCGCGAGGCGCTCGGACGGCTGATCACCGAGAAGGCACTGGAGGCGCTTCCCAACCGTTCGGTGCGCGTGCCGCCGATCACGCTGGAGCGCATCGACGACCTCTTGCGCGCCCGCTCTCTGATCGAGGGCGAAGCGATCGCGCTGGCCGCCACGCGCATGAACCCGCGCCAGATCGCTTCGGTCGAGGCGATGCTCGGCGAATGGGACGAGATGCGGGCGCTGAAGCATAAGAAGGATATCGACCGCGAGGCCACGCTCAACCAGAGCTTCCACTTCGAGATCTACCGTTGCTGCGGTTCCGCCGTGCTGATCCCAATGATCGAGAGCCTGTGGTTGCAATCCGGGCCTTGCATCCGCGTTGCCATTTACGCCTTCTCCGACGCCGGCGAGGTCGATACGGCCCACTACCACCGCAGCATCGTCGCAGCGCTTTCAAGGCAGGATGCGCAAGCGGCGCGTGAGGCTCTGGTGGCCGACATCAGCCGGCCCTTCGCCTTTCTGCGCGACAAGCTCCAATCCACAAGCAAGGAAGGATTGAGGGCATGACGGCGCCTGGCATCAGCATCACCGAGCCACGCTCGATGCTTTCCGTGACCGCGCTGCTGTTGCCTGAAAAGGCGCCCGACAACGCTGCCTTCCTGCTGGCCTATCTCGAGCAGCCGCGCGTCGTTGCCGGCATCCATGCTATGTGGACGGGGCCGGAAATCTCCTGCCCGGTTCCATCAGCCGAACTTGAGGGCCAAACCTATGCCAGGCCCTTGCCGGCGGAGAACGCAACGCTGACGCCGCAGCCGGGCGACATCGTGTTGTCCTACGTGCCGCCGCGCATGTGGGGCGGCAACCCGAATGCCATCTTTGACGTCGGCCTGTTCTACGGAGCGGGTGCACGCCTGCTGTTCCCGATCGGCTGGCTTGCCGGAAGCGTCGTCGCGCAGGTGGTGCCTGAGGATCGCGATAAATTCGCAGCCGCTTGTGGCGTGATCCGCCGCAACGGTGCCTGCGACATCACCTTCACCCGGGTGGAGATCTGAATGGCTGAGACCGACGACAGTTTTGAGCTCTTCGACCTTCGCGTCGAGGCGGTTATCCCCGAGGGCAAGCCGATCTATTGCGGCGCCAAGCCCGGCGACTATTTCGAGTTGAAGGGCGAGATGCTGTCGATGCCAGCGGGGCAAGGTTTCTCGATCTATTCCATTGCGGCAGTGTTGCCGCTTCTGGCCGCAAAGCAGCGCCCGACCCACAGGAACGACTGGATGACGTCGGACGCCGAGATCGCTTGTCCGGATCCCAATTGTGCCAGCCGGCTGAGGATCGTCAGGACCGGCAAGCGGCGGTTCAGCCATGCCGAAACGACGGCGGTGCCGCTGCCGAAGGAGAATGACCGGAGATGACCGCCAAGGCTTTCGAGCTCAGCCCCGGCTATACGATCTCGCGCGTTATTCGCGGCGGCTGGCAGCTTGCCGGCGGGCACGGCGCGATCGACCGCCAACAGGCGGTAACCGACCTGATCGCCACCTTCGACGCCGGCATCAGGACCTATGATTGCGCCGATATCTATACCGGTGTCGAGGAGCTGATCGGCGCGGCACGCCTGCGCCTTGCCAATGAGCGTGGCCTTGATGCTGCCGCCAAGATGAAGGTGCACACCAAGCTAGTGCCTGACCTCGAACGGCTTTCCACGATCAGCCGCGACTACATCAGCAGCATCGTCGAGCAGTCGCTGCGGCGGCTGAAGACCGAGCGGCTCGATCTCGTGCAGTTCCACTGGTGGGACTATGCGCTGCCCGGCTATGTCGAAGCGATGGGCTGGCTCAACGAAATCCGCGGGGAAGGCAAGGTGCGCAACATCGGCACCACGAACTTCGACACGCCGCGGTTGGCCGAGATCCTGGCCGCCGGTGTGCCGCTGGTCAGCCAGCAATTGCAATACTCGGTGCTCGACCAGCGGCCAGCCAACAGCCTTGCAGCGCTCGCCAGCCGGCACGGCGTCAGTTTCCTCTGCTACGGTTCGGTGGCGGGCGGCTTCCTCAGCGAAAAATGGCTTGGCGCTGCCGAGCCGCAGACGCCGCTCGAAAACCGATCGCTGGTCAAATACAAGCTGATCATTGACGACTTTGGTGGCTGGGAGCTTTTCCAGGAGTTGCTTCGCACACTGAAGGCCGTCGCCGACCGCCACGGCGTCGATATCGCCACCATCGCCAGCGCCTGGGTGCTGGAGCAGCCGCAAGTGGCGGCCGTCATCGTCGGCGCTCGCAACCAGGCGCACGCCCTTGCCAATGCCAGAATCATGGACGTCGCGCTCGATGCCGACGACCGGGCGAGGATCGCTGCCGTGATCGCGCAAAGCCGTGGGCCGCTGGGCGACGTCTACACTTTGGAACGCGACCGTCACGGCCGCCACGGCTCGATCATGCATTACAATTTGAATGCAGGCAGGAAATGAACGCGGCCATGGACGAAAAGCCCTCCTTGCTTTCCCGCGCCAGCGCCGAGGTGGTCGATCTCCACCGCTTCTTCGTCGACTGGTTCAATGCGGCGAGTGCGGACAATTCAGATTTCAGGCGCTTCGAACGCGTCATGGGCGAAGGCTTCCGCATGGTTGTGCCGGATGGCCAGGTCCTCGATCGTGACGCGGTGCTCGACCATGTAAGGGCAAGCCGCGCCACTTGTGACGGCAATTTCACCATCTCGATCGAGGAAATCCGGGCCGGCTGGCAACAAGGCGACACGATCGTCGTCAGCTACATCGAAGCGCAGCAGCGCGCCGGCAAGCATAGCCGCCGCCGCTCAAGTGCCGTTTTCACCACCAGTTCATCGGCGCCCAACGGCGTCGAATGGCGATATCTGCATGAAACCTGGCTGCAGATGCCGGAAGGCTGAACAGGCTCAAGACATCAATGAGAGTCGTGTAACGAAAGGGGAACAACAATGAAAAAGACCATACTTCAGATCACCACCGCGCTCGCACTGCTGACAGCGGCCGGCGCAGCGCAAGCCGCCGATTGCAAGATCACCGTCGGCCTCGTCATGGAACTGACAGGCCCGGCCGGCGAGTACGGCCAGGCCGGCGCCAAATCGGTCGAGATGGCCTTCCGCGACATCAACGATGCGGGTGGCGTCCGCGGCTGCGATCTCGCAACCGACACGCGCGACAGCCAGAGCCAGGGCAACATTGCGGTCGACGCCGCGACGCAACTCGTGCAGGTCAAGAAGGTGCCAGTGATCGTCGGCGGCATCATCTCCTCGGTGTCGATCCCGATCCTGACCTCGGTCACCGCTCCGGCCAAGATAGTCCAGGTGTCGCCTGCTTCCTCGTCGCCGACGCTGACGGCGCTCGGGCGCGACGGCAAGACCAACGGCATCTTCTTCCGCACCATCACATCTGATGCGCTGCAGGGCGTCGCCGCCGCCAAATATGCCATCGACAAAGGCTTCAAGAAGCTGGCGGTCATCCACGTCAACAACGACTTCGGCGTCAACATGGTGGCGGAATTTTCGCGCGCCTATAAGGCACTCGGCGGCACCATCGTCTCCGACACGCCCTACAATGAAAAGCAGTCGAGCTATGCCTCGGAAGTGACGGCGGCGATGGCCGGCGAGCCCGACGGGCTTTATCTCGTCAGCACGCCTGTCGACGGCGCAACCATCGCCCGCACCTGGATTTCGCAGGGCGGTGTCCAGAAATTCCTGCTCAATGACGGCATGAACAGCCCGGACTTCATCGAATCCGTTGGCGCGGATTATCTGAAGGATGCGTACGGCACTTCCTCCGGCACCAGCCCGACCGCATCGACCGAGTATTTCACCAAGAACTATAAGGAATTTTCGGGCATCGAACCGTCGAACCCGGCGGCCGACCGGTCGTATGATGCCGGCGCCATCGTCGGCCTGGCCATCGCCATTGCGGGCTCCGAGGATCCGGCCAAGATCAAGGAGGCGATGTACAAGGCGGTCGACCCGGCCGGCACGCCGATCTATGCCGGCAAGGACGAGTTCGCCAAGGCGCTCGGCCTGATCAAGGATGGCAAGCCGATCCGCTACGAAGGCGTCATCGGCCCGGTCGCCTTCGACAAATACGGCGACATCACCGGCCCGTTCCGCCTCTGGAAGATCGTCGACGGCAAGGTGACGACCGACGGCGAAATGACGACGGATGACGTCAACGCCTTGCAGGCGAAGCTTCAGTAAGCCGCCTATGTCTTGTCCGGCATCGATCCCATTCCATTGAGCTTGATGCCGGACACTTGCATGTCCTGTTGCCGGTCAGGCCGGCCTGGAAACGACCACCGCACCAGCCCAGAGCGGCCTCGGTTCAACGCAGCTTTGACACCACCCACGGTCGAGCCGACGAGATCGGCAATCTCTTCCAGCGAATAGTCGAAGACATCCTTGAGCAGGACGCAGGCGCGCTCCTTGGGCGGCAGATGGATCACCAGCCGCTCGATGGCGCGATCCGCGCCCTGGCCCGCCGTCCAGCGAAATGAAGCTGCCCACGATCAATTTTCTCATCGCGTGTCTCCGGTTGCGCAACAGGCATCCAGTCGGATCCAAGAACCGGCGCAAACGAACCGGCCCGACGGATGACCACAGGATGCTTGCCTGAGACGTTTCCGGTTCGACTTTGGATAAGCGTGAGGACCATTTGAGCTAATAAAGCGGCTTGGCCATATGCCGGGGGGTCGGCCATTCCGTCGTTATCCCCGGCTGCACCGGCCGCTCGAGATAGGTCGACAGGACCACATAGCTTCGGGTCGAGGTGACGCCGGGTGTTTCGTAGAGGCGCGACAGCAGGCCCTCGAGCGCCCGCGTGTCCTCGGTGCGGACCTTGATCAGCATGCATGTGTCGCCGGCCACCGAATGGATCTCCTCGACTTCGGGGTGTTCGGAGATTGCCATCAGCTCCGGCGTCTTTCCCCACCCCTTTGTGTCGATATGGACGAAGGCAAGCAGCGGCTTGTGCACCGCCTTGGGATCGATGATGACCGCGGTGTTGCGGATGGCGCCGCTGCGCCGGAGGCGCTTGACGCGTTCATGGGCTGCCGGCGGTGAAAGGCCGACGCGGTCGCCGAGCTCGGCATAGCTGATCGTGGCGTCGTCCACCAGAACGCCTAATATTTTTCGGTCGGTTGCATCGATATCGCGGGCGGCGGGCCTGTTCTGCGGAATGCCATCTGTTTCTTCATCCATATTAAAATTCCCGATTGATGCAGAATTTAATACGGCCATTATTGCCATATGTCGAACACTGATCAAGTCGTCACATTCGCAGCGGCGCCCAGGCCGCCAATCCCGGCACTCGCTTACCTGCTGACGGGGTGCATTGCCGTGATCGGCTCGAACTCGCTGGTGCTCGGTCCGATCGCGCCGGCGGTGGCCGCGTCCTTCGGCACAAGCGTGCCGGCGGTTATGATCGCGTCGGCCGCGTTCGGGCTCGGGACGTCGGCAAGCGCCTTGTTCCTGGCGCGCTATATCGATCGGCTTGGCGCCCGCCGCATGCTGCAAGGGGCGTTGCTGCTGCTGGCGATAGCGCTCGTCGCCAGCGCCGCTGCGCCGACCGTGACGGCGCTGGTCGCGGCCCAGCTTCTCGCCGGCATCGCTGCAGGTGTCGCCATGCCGGCAATCTATGCCAGCTCCGCCGCGATTGCGCCGCCCGGCCGCGAAAGCGGCACCATAGGCGTCGTGCTGACCGGCTGGACGCTGAGCATGGTCGCCGGGGTTTCGCTGTCGGCCGTGCTTGCCGATCTGGTGCATTGGCGCGCCGTATTCGCTGCGGTCGCGGTGCTCTCAGCACTCGCCTTGGCCAGCCTGTCGCTGACCTCGCTCAGCGATGTCAGGAAGAGCGGTCCGGCACCGACGCCGCTGGGTGCGTTGGCCGTTCCGGGCATAGTGCCGCTGCTGGTCGCCTGCGCGGCCTTCATGACCGCGTTCTACGGCATCTACGGCTATCTGGGCGATCACCTTCACAACGGCTTGGGACGGCCGGTCAGTGCCAACGGGCTGGCCGCGCTCGCCTATGGTGTCGGCTTTGGCGCGGCGGCACTTCTTGACGGCGTTATCGACCGCTTAGGCGCGCGGCGTGTCATGCCATTTGCCTATCTGCTTGTCGCGGTCGTCTATGTAGTGATTGCCGCGGCAAGCAGTAGTTTTCATCTGACCATAGTGGTGATAGCCGTCTGGGGCCTTGCCAATCATTTCGGGCTGAACGTCCTGGTGATGCGCCTGTCGGCGCTCGACCCTGCGCGTCGCGGCACGATCATGGGTTTGAACAGCGCGGTGACCTATCTTGCGGTGTTCGTCGGCACCACGGCGTTCGGACCGCTCTATTCCACGTTCGGTTTTGCACCATCGGCGGTGATTGCAGCTTTGCTCATGCTGATCGCTGCTGCGGCAGCGGCGTGGCGTTCGCCGAAGCTATAGCGCAGCAAGGCTTGCTTCTCGGGCCCGTCCTTCGATAGATGCTTGGCGGATGAACAATACAACGCTTGAGACAACCGCCGACCCCTTGCCGCACGAGCTGGCTTTTCTCGGAGAGCGGCTTGCGGCGTTCAACGACAGTGATGTCGGCGCCTCCTGCAGGAAGGCATTGGCCGTGTTCGTGCGCGATGAGCACGGCGCTATTGTCGCCGGCATCTCGGGATATACAGCCTGGGGCTGGCTCTATGTGCAATGGCTCTGGGTCGATGAAAAACTGCGCGGTCACCGCATGGCCGGCAGGATGCTCCAGGCGGCCGAGAGGGAGGCGATCGCGCGCGACTGTCACGGCGCCTGGATCGACACGTTCAATCCCAAGGCCGCCAAGGCCTATGAGCGCCAGGGCTATTTGCCCTTCGGCGTGCTTGCCGATTTCCCCATTGGCCGCAGCCGTATCTTCCTGCAGAAGAAATTGTTGGCTTAGTTAGCCGGCAAGGCGTCCGCCGCGCATCGGCTGGGGCACGCCGGTCGTACTGGGAAAGCTGATCGGCAAGCCCCTGAGCACGCGCACTGCCAGGAACGCAAAACACTCCGCCTCCACCGCATCGCCCTTCCAGCCAAGCGCCTCGGCCGGAACCGCTTCCACGCCAGCGCGGCTGGCAAGCATGGCCATGATCGTTGGGTTGTGTCGACCGCCACCGCTGACCACCAGCCGCTTCGGCCGGCGCGGCAGAAGATCGAGCGCCTTGCCGACGGCGGCCGCGGTGAAGGCCGTCAGCAGGGCTGCGCCATCCTCGGTGTTCATTCCGTCCGCCATCGAGGCGCCGAAATCGAAACGGTCCAGCGATTTCGGATAGGGTTTGGTCAAATACGGATGCTGCAGGAGCTTGGCCAGCCGTGCCTCGTCGACCGTGCCGGCGCGGGCAAGGGCGCCGTCGCGGTCCATTTCGCCGAGCCCCTTCGATTTGATGAAATCGTTCAGCGGTGCGTTGGCGGGCCCGGTGTCGAAGGCAACAACATTGTCCGTGCCGTCCCACCAGGTGATGTTGGCGACGCCGCCGAGATTGAGCACCGCCGTGTCGCCGGTGGCGTCGGCTTCGCGCAGCAGCGCGGCGTGATAGGCGGCCGACAGCGGCGCGCCCTGGCCGCCGGCGCGCATGTCGGCCGAGCGGAAGTCATAGGCGACCCTGGTGCCAAGGATGGCATGCATCAGCTCGCCGTCGCCAAGCTGGCGGGTCTGGCCCAGTCGGCCCACTTGCGGGGCACGGTGCAGCACGGTCTGGCCGTGGAAGCCGACGACCCCTATATCGGCCATCGTCAGCCCGTGGCTTTCGACCAGATCCTTGACTGCCGCGGACTGGGCGCGCGTCAGCGCTTCCTCTGCCTCGTGGAAGATTGCCGGTTCCGGCCCTGTGAAATTCCAGCTCCTTGCCTGCCGCAGCGTCTCTTCCAGCAAGGTCCGGATCGACTGCGGGTAGGGGGCCAGCGTGTAGATGCCGAAGTCGTCAATCCGTTCGCCGTCGGTCTTGATCAGCGCGACATCGATATTGCCGTCCAGCACGGTGCCGGTCATCAGGCCGACGGCCCACATGGGTCCGCCATTTTTCGGATTCATGGTTGTCAGGCTCCGTTGACGAGATCGCCGACCGCTTGGCGAAGCGCTGCGATCCCGCTGTTGAAATGACGTGTCGGATGGATCCGGTTGGTGAGCAAGGTCCAGGCTCTGCCTTTGTCGAAGTCGACCCACAGCCCGACACCGGTAAAGCCGGTATGCCCGATGGTTTCGGGGCTGCATAACCGGCCGCCGGACCAGCCTTCGTAGGGTCGCTCCCAGCCATGGGTGCGGGTTGCCGACAAGGGCGTGCGCATTAGCGCGATCGAACGCTGCGACGCGCCGGTCCCGTCCAGCAGCCCTTGCGCAAAGTCGAGGACCGAAGCCGCCGTTCCGAACAGGCCAGCGTGACCGGCACCTTGCAAGGCCGAGCAATTGTCGTCGTGGACTTCGCCGCAGAGCACGCGATGGCGCCATGTGCAGTCTTCGGTCGCCGCCGCTTGATCCGGTTCGGCGGAGAACGCGAAGCCCGGACCGGGATCTATGTCGCGAATGGTCTTGCCAGACAGGCGCTCCAGGACGAAGCCGAGCAGGATGAAGTTGATATCAGAATAGACCGGCTCGCCAGCCTGCCATTCGCGCTGCAGGATGAAGGCGCGCAGCAGGTCCGGATCGTGGCCATAGGTGTAGATCGGCGCGACGGCGGGAAACGGTGTCTGATGGCCGAGACACTGACGAAACGTTACGTTCCGTTCCCAGGCTTTTTCGTCATATTGGCGAAGGTCGGGCAGGACGGAAATCAGCGGCGCGTCGAGGTCGATGACGCCTTCTTCCGCCAGTGCCAGGATACGCGACGTGGTGAAGATGATTTTGGTCAGCGAGGCCAGGTCGAACCATGTCCCGACATGCATCGGCCGTATCTTGGGCACGGTTTGAGCCCAACCGATTGCCCGGACGATGCGTTCGCCGTCCCCGTCAACTATGCCGAGCACGCCGCCCGGAATGCGCGATGCGGCTACGGCCGCTTCGAGCGGGGCGAATGCGCGGGAGAGGAGATCATGGTCGATCAACTACGCCTCCGTTTGGAAGGCAGCGAGGGGCTGTCCGTCTGACTCTGCATGCTTTCGAGCGACAATCATCACGCTTCCACCCGTGCCCTATGATCCGGCCCGAATTGCTGCCAATTGGCCGGCCCCGGCTCAAACCCCAGCGGACGCACGAGCGAGGGGACTTGGCGCGTGTCCAGCTCGAAACGTTCATGCCGCCGGTCTATAGTAGGAACGGCCGCGATAAGCTGTTTGGTATAGGAGTGCTTCGGCTCCGAGAGCACCGATCTGGCATCGCCGATCTCGACAATCTGGCCGGCATAGATGACCGCGATGCGATGGGCGATCCGCTCGACGACAGCCATGTCATGCGAGATGAACAGATAGGCCAGCCCGAATTCACGCTGCAGCTCGATCAAAAGCTCCAACACCCTGGCCTGCACCGACACATCGAGCGCCGAAACCGCTTCGTCGAGGACGACAACCGAAGGATTGAGCATCAGCGCGCGAGCGATGCACAGGCGTTGCCGCTGGCCGCCGGAGAATTCGTGCGGATAGCGCTGCAGGCTGTTTTCCGGAAGGCCGACGCGTTTCAGCAGCGCGGCCATTTTCGCCCGCGTTTCAGCAGTTATCCGTCCGCCGGTAGCGATCACAGGCTCTGCGAGGATGCTTTGGATGGTGAGTCTGGGATTGAGCGAGCCATAGGGATTCTGGAACACCATCTGCATGGGAAGGGCGCTCTGCCCGGCGACGGGCTTGCGCGTGCTGGCCGAGATTGTGCCGTGCGTCGGGCGCACCAGCCCCAGAATCGCGCGGGCGGTAGTGGACTTTCCGGAACCGCTCTCGCCGACGACCGCCAATGTCTCGCCCGGCATTAGCTCGAAATCCACCCCGTCCACCGCGTGCACGGCACCGCTGGCGCGGCTGAAAAACCCAGCCTTGACCGGAAACCGCACTACGAGGCCATCGACCTTCAGCGCCGGGTCGGCAGCTTTTTGCGTTTCGCGTTGCACGTCCTTGCGTGCGGCACTGCCGCCGGCGAAATGCGGCACCGCATGAAGCAGATGCCGCGTATAGGGATGCCGCGGATCGTCCAATATCTGGTTCAATGCGCCCTGCTCGACAGCTTCTCCGCCCTGCATCACCATCACCTTGTCGGCGATGCCTGCAACCAGACCGATGTCGTGGGTGATGAAGATCATCGACATCCCGGTTTCCTGCTTTAATTCGGCGAGCAGCGCCATGATCTGCGCCTGCACCGTAACATCCAGCGCCGTCGTTGGCTCGTCGGCAATGAGCAGGCGCGGGTTGCACGCAATCGCCATGGCGATCATCACCCGCTGCAGCATGCCGCCCGACAGCTGGTTGGGCGTGTATTTCAGCCGCCTCGCTGCGTCGGGAATACGGACGCGGTCGAGCGCGTCCTTGGCTGCCGCCGTTGCTTGTCGTCCGGTCAGGCCGCGATGCAGGCGAAACGATTCCTCGATCTGCCAGCCAATGGTCAGCACCGGATTGAGCGAGGTCATCGGCTCCTGGAAGATCATGCCGATTTCGCCCCCGCGGATCTTCGTCAATTGCGGCTCGGCTGCGGCTGTCAGGTCGAAGGTGCTGCCGTCGGCCCGCCTCAGCTTGATCGACCCGCCGGTGATGCGGCCGCCGCCATAATCGACAAGGCGATTGATCGACAGCGCCGTAACCGATTTGCCCGAGCCGCTTTCGCCGACGATGGCCAGCGTTTCGCCGTCGGCGAGATCGAAGCTGACGCCGCGCACGACCTCATTGGCTTGCGGGTTGCGGCCGAAGCCGACGCGCAATCCGCTGACGGACAGCAGCGGGATCATGCGATCGATCTCCGCATCTTCGGGTCGAGGACATCGCGCAACGCATCGCCGAGCAGGTTGAAACCGAGGATGCCGATCATGATCGCCACGCCCGGGAAGATCATCAGCCAGGGAGCTGTCTCCATCAGATTGCGGCTGTCGCTCAGCATCAGGCCGAGCGACGCGGCGGGCGGCTGCGTGCCGAGCCCGAGGAAGCTTAAGCCGGCTTCGGTCAGCAGTGCCCAGGCCAGCGCCAGCGTCACCTGAACCGTCAGTGGCGCCACCAGATTGAGCAGCAGATGCCGTGTTACGATATAGCCCGCACTGCTGCCGAACGTGCGGGCCGCGTCGACGAATTCGCGCGCCTTGAGCGACAGAGCCGGACCTCGCACGACGCGCGTGAAGATCGGTGTGTAGACGATGGCGATGGCAATGACGCTGGTCGAGGTTCCCGGTCCCGCAACCGCGACGATCAGCAGCGCCAGCAGGATCGCCGGGAACGCCAGCACAACGTCCATGATGCGCATCACTAGGCCGTCCCAGCGGCGCCCGAACCAGGCTGCCGCCAGCCCGAGCACGGTGCCGGCCAGTGTCGCGACGGCGACCGAAAAGAAGGCCACGATGAAGGACTGGCCGATCCCGGTCATCAGCCGACTTGCGACATCGCGGCCGAACAGGTCCGTGCCCATCCAGTAGGTGCCGTCAGGCGCATGCAGCCGTTCGACCCGGTGCTGCGTCAGCGGATTGTGCGGCGTCAGCCCCAGCATGCCAAGCACGGCAAGCAGCAGATAAAGCGCAACGATCGCACCACCGATGCGGCCACTGGGATGCGCAAATATAGCCCGCAATGTCGCCATCAGTGCTCGCTTAGCCGGATACGCGGGTCGAGCGCGACATAGGCAAGGTCGACGAGGAGATTGACGATCATGAAGTTGAAGGCGATGAACAGCACGCTTCCCTGCACCAGCGCGTAGTCGCGCTGCAGGATGGCATCCAGCACCATGCGGCCGAGACCGGGCAGCGCATAAATCTGCTCGACGATGACAGCTCCGCCCAGGAGGTAGCCGAACTCTATGCCGCTCAGTGTCACGACCGGGATGAGCGCGTTGGGCAAGGCATGCCGCCAGATGACGCCGCGCGCCGAAACGCCCTTGCTGCGCGCCGTCCTGACATAGTCGTCGCTGAGCACATCGAGCATAGCCGAACGCGATATGCGGGTCACCGAAGCCGCGAAGGCAAATCCAAGCGTGACCGCAGGCAGCAACAGCTGGCCGAGATTGCGCAGCGGATCCTGCCACAGCGGCGAAAACTCGCCCATCGCCGGCAAAACGCCAAACCCCGCCGACAGCGTGTAGATGATCAGCAGGGCAAGGACGAAGTTCGGCGTCGACTGCCCGATCATTGCGACAACGCGCACGCCGAGGTCGGACAGCTTTTCGTTATGGGTGGCGGCAAAGATCCCCGCCGGCATGCCGACAAGCAGGGCGATGACCATCGACAGCAGGGCGAGTTCCAACGTTAGCGGGAAACGCTCGAGGATGACGTCGAGCACCGGCCTGCCATAGGTGGACGAAAGGCCGAGATTGCCTTGGAAAAGACCAAGCAGCCAGCGCCAGTACTGGATGAACCAGGGCTGGTCGATGCCGAAATAAGCTGCAAGCGCATCGCGCTGCTGCGGCGTCAGCAGGCCGGCTTCGGTCCCCAGCATTGCCGTGATCGAATCGCCCGGAACCATCCTGATCGCCAGGAACACCACGATGGACACGCCAAGCAGGACGAGAGGGAAGGTCGCCAGTCGCCGCATCAGATAGTTCACGCGAAGAATATCCTCTCGTCCGGCATCAAAGCAGCTACTGGATCGTCACCTTGGCGAGGCTGAACAGCGAACCTGTCGGCACCGGTTCGAATCCTGCGATATTCTTCTGCTGTGCCGTGTAGCTGTAGGACGTGTAGAGCCAGATCCAGGGCGACATCTCAGTGATGTGCTTCTCGAAGTCGGCGAAGATCGCTTTGCGCGCTGCCGGGTCGGTCTCGGTGCGGCCCTTCTGCATAAGACTGTCCAGCGTGTCGTCGACATAGTTCGCCACCTTCTGCAGATTGCCCGTCTTGGTCCAGTAGCGGTTGTACATAGTGTAGGGATCGGCCCTGCCGCCGTTCAGCGCGACGGCCATGTCGAAATCGCCCTTCAGCCAGGCGTCGACATAGACGTTGAGCTCCATCATCTTGATGTCGAGCTTGACGCCGATTTCTGCGAGTTGCGACTGGATGACCTGGGCTTCCGCCGCTGCCGTCGGCGGCTCGCCGGTGGCGCCGATCACGGTCGCCGAAAAGCCGTCGGCATACCCGGCTTCGGCCATCAACTGCTTGGCCTTCTCAATGTCGCGCTTATAGCAGAACAACTGCTTCGGATCGGTCGCCAGTGCCGGGATGGTCAGCGGGCCGGTGACCTTGCCTTCGCCGAGCGAGGCGGTGTCCAGCACTTCCTGCCGGTCGATGGCGCAGGAAATCGCCTGACGCACCTTGAGTTCGGTCATCGGTTTGCGGGAGGGATTGAGCTGCAGCACGTGATAGGCAAGCACCGGCACGCGGTTCAACTGCAGGCTGGCTTCCTTGGGCACCAGCGTGGCGACAAGCGGATCGTTGAGCAGGGCAAAATCGATCTGCTTGGTGCGCATCGCCGCCAGGATCGCCGTCTCGTCCGGCAGCACGCTGATTTCGATGCCGTCGACGCCGGTCGCGCCGCCTGCCCAGTCCTTGTTGGCGACAAGCACTTCCTTGGAATTCGGATCCCATTTTTCGAGCTTGAACGGACCCGAGCCGATCGTTGTCGTGCCGATCGAGCCGGCCGCGATTTCGCTTGCCGGGACGATCGCCGCATTGACGTCGCTCATCGCCGTCAGGATCGGCACGTCCGGCTGCGAGAGGTGGAACACGACGGTGGCGGGATCGGGCGTGTCGATGCTGGCGATCGAGAGAAAGTTGGCGCGCGCCGCAGCACCCGTCTTCTCGTCGAGTATGCGCTCGAACGATGCCTTGACGTCGGCCGAGGTCACGGCGGCGCCGTTCTGGAATTTTGCTTTCGGATTGAGCTTGAAGCTCAGCTCCTTGCCGTCCGGCGAGAACTGCCATGAATCGGCAATCGCGGGCGTGATTTGCAGGTTTGCGTCGAGCCGCACCAGCGGTTCGTAGATCAGCTCCAGCAGCCGCAGTGAGGAGAATGCCGTCTGCTTGTGCGGATCAAGACCGGTGGCGTCCTGCGACCACGCCATATGCAGCGTCGCCGCACTCGCCTGCACCGGTAGCGCGGCGATGCCAACCATTGCCGCGAGCGTCATGCCGGAAAGCAGTTTCTTGCCAATGTGCCGTACCATTGTCGTCTCCCATTATTGTTAAACCAGATGCCTTGCAGTTCCCCGGACCGCTTCAAAGGGACACACGCCCCGGAACATCGGCCCAGTATCCATGCGGTTTTACACCGTCTTTTCGCCTATCGCCTTGCGCAGGAAACCTCCCGCGTTGGCAAGCGCCTTACGTGCTTCTTCGACACCCATGCCGGTGATCGTCACCAGGATTGCCAGTTTTACATCATTGCCGGTCTGGTCGAGTGCCTGTCGTGCCTGCTGTGCCGCGCAGCCGGTCGTCTGCATCACGATCCTGACCGCCCTTGCGACAAGCTTCTTGTTGCTTGGATTGAGGTCAACCATCAGGTTCTGATAGCTCTTGCCGATGCGGATCATGCTGGCGGTAGACAGCATATTGAGCACCAGCTTTTGCGCGGTTCCCGATTTCAGCCGGGTCGAGCCGGTGAGGACCTCCGGGCCAACCACCGGAGAGATGGCAATATCGGCAATGCCGGCAATGATTGATCGACGATTGCAGGACAACGCAACTGTGGTGGCTCCCACTTCCTTGGCATAGGTCAGGCCACCGATCACATAAGGTGTGCGTCCGCTGACAGCGATGCCGACCACCACGTCGCCAGCGGTCAGCTTGATGTCCTGCAGCGCCTTTATTCCCTGTTTCGGATCGTCCTCGGCGCCTTCCGCAGAGTGCATCAGCGCGTCGACGCCGCCGGCGATCAGGCCCACCACCATGTCCTCGGGTACGCCGAAGGTCGGCGGACATTCCGAGGCGTCGAGGACGCCGAGCCGGCCGCTGGTGCCAGCCCCCATATAGACAAGGCGTGCACCGTTCTGGAACGCGCTCACGATCCGGTCCACGGCCGCAGCAATATCGGGGATGACCTTCTCGACGGCTGCCGCAACGCCTTTGTCCTCGTCATTGATCTTGCGCAGCACCTCGAGGGTCGGCAACAGATCGATGTCCATGGTTTTCGGGTTCCGGTCCTCGGAAACCAGCCGCTCCAGCTCCGACATCAACCCTTGTTCGACCACTTCGCTTACTTTCAAGTGCGACTGCGAGCAGGACTGTGATGCCCGCGGCAAGCGGCGTCCAGTGCCTGCACCTGGCCGTCGGCTCCGTACCGGCCTGCGCCGGTTCTGTTTCGTTAACTTTTTAGAATTCGATATTCCCTCTGTCAACGGAAAGTAGGAATATTATATTCCTTGCCGAGCAAGGCATCACTGGCGGCAGACGGATTTTCTGGCCAGGATTATGGCTCCCGAAACCGCATCGCCGTCGGCCGGCTTCAGCCGTCGGCGGACGTCGGGAGCGAGCCATGGCTCAAGCGGGCTGGACAACCCTCCGAGCAGCGTAACCCGCGGCGCGCCTTTTTCGAACAGCACCCGCACGAAGGTGTCGATCTGCTCGGCAGCGCCTTGCACGATCCGCCGACCGGCCGGATCGCCCTGGTCGGCATGGCGGATCACCATCGGCGCCATGGCGGCATAGTCCGTCGCGCTGGCGCGGTCCATCCAGGCCACCGCCTCGAACGGATCGTCCTTGAAGCGCTGCATCACCTCGGCCAGCAGCGCCGTCCGCTCATGCCGGCCGTCATGGGCTCGCAAGGCAAGCTGCACTGCCTTCAGTCCGAGATCGGCGCCGCTGCCCTCGTCGGAAATCGGAAAACCGTAGCCGCCGACGCGCAGGTTGCGCCCTTCGACAAAGCCGAGCCCGATCGAACCGGTCCCGGCTATGACGATGGCGCCGTCTTGACCCGAATGCGCGCCAAGGCAAGCCGCGACGCCGTCGCTGACGAAGTCGATGCTCGCAAAGGGTTGTTCGATGCCATGAAACGCCTCGAGCGCACCCTTACGGCCGATGCCGGCAACACCGATACCCGCGCGGATCCTGGCGATTTCCGCCGCCGCGAACCCTGCCTCTTCGATCGCCGCGCCAAAGGCTTTGGCAATCGAGGCCCAGGCCACCTCTATACCGAGTCGCGTTGTCGCCGGGCCCGACAGGCCTTGCCCGAGCACGGTTCCTGCCTCGTCTTCGATACGCGCCCGGCAGCCGGTTCCGCCGCCATCGACGCCCAGGAAATAATGCGGAGACGCCCCACCGGCACTCATTGCCTTATTCGTTCGATCTGGGCGCCGCACAGCCGGAGCTTGCGGTCCAACTGCTCGTACCCGCGGTCGAGATGATAGACGCGATTGATCGTCGTCTCGCCCTCCGACACCAGCGCTGCCAGCACCAGCGAGACGGAGGCGCGCAAGTCGGTCGCCATCACTTGCGCGCCCTTCAGCTTCTCGCCTCCGCGCACCAGCGCCATGGTGCCTTGCAGCTTGATATTGGCGCCGAGCCGCATCAGTTCAGGCACATGCATGAAGCGGTTCTCGAAGATCGTCTCGCGCAACAGCGAAGCGCCCTCGGCACAGCACATCAACGCCATGAACTGCGCCTGGAGATCGGTCGGAAAGCCCGGATAGGGCTCCGTCGTCACGTCGACCGCCTTGAGCGGCCCGTCTCTCGATACGATCAGCCCGCGGTCGCCCGGCCATATTTTCACACCGGCTGCTTCGAGCAGCTGGACGACGGATGCCATGTGCTCGAGCCGCGCGTGGGTCAGCTCGAGCTGACCGCCGGTGATGGCCGCTGCGACGGCATAGGTGCCAGCCTCTATCCGGTCCGGAATGATGTCGTGCGTGGCGGCGCGCCAGTCTGTGCTGCCCCCGATCAGGATGCGGTGCGTGCCGGCGCCCTCGATCCGCGCGCCCATGTCGTTCAGGCAGGCTGCAAGATCGGCCACCTCCGGCTCGCGGGCCGTGTTGAGGATCTCGGTCTCGCCGTTTGCCGTCGTCGCCGCCATCATAGCCGTTTCGGTCGCGCCGACCGACGGCGAGCTCAAAACGATGCGCGCGCCTTTCAGTCCGCCCGGCGCAGACGCGACGATCAGTCCGTTTTCGATCGCGATATCGGCGCCAAGTGCGGCAAGTGCGGCGACATGCATGTCGACCGGCCGTGCGCCGATCGCACAGCCGCCAGGCAGCGAGACCCGGGCATGGCCGAAGCGGGCAAGCAGTGGGCCGAGAACCAGCACCGTCGCGCGCATGCGCCTGACTGTATCGTAGCTTGTCTCCCTGGAGACGGCAGCACTGGTATCGATTGTGGCGGCATGGGCCGATCTGGTGACTTCGGCCCCATGAAGGCCGACGACGCCAAGCATGTTATCGACATCCGTCACCTCAGGCAGGTTGGTCAGCTGCAGCGGATAGGGGCTGAGCAACGCCGCCGCTATTTGCGGCAAGGCCGCGTTCTTGGCGCCGGAGATCGTCACCGCGCCCTCAAGCCTGTGCCCGCCGACGATCCGCAATTTGTCCATGGCTCTGACCTAATCCCGAGCTGTCGGCGAGTCTACGATCTTTGATGTCCGAATCGTCGACATGCCCGAAGGCTGGGCCGCAACCGCACCAGTCGAGATTTGATGGTTCATTCTTGGCTGTCAATCAGAGACGGAATAATTTATTCCTTGGCTTGGCATTGTCGATGACAGGCAGTGGAGGAACGCATGTCCATCCTGAAGAAGATCGAGGCCAAGCTCGAAGTCATGGCGCCCGGCGACCGCGAGATCGGTCGGTATATCGTCGATAACCCCGACCAGATGCTCCGCCTGTCGACGGCGGCGCTTGCCGCCGAGATCGGCCGCAGCCAGTCGAGCGTCGTCAAGTTCAGCCAGAAGCTTGGCTATTCCAGCTATCAGGAGCTTAAGCTCGCCGTCAGTGAGGCCAAGTCGCAGGAATGGCACGTGCCGGCCGGCATGATCCACGGTTCGATCGAGGTCGGCGACAGCTATCTGGTCATCCTGCGCAAGCTGATCGGCAGCAAGCTTTTGTCGATGCAACAGACCGTCGCCGCCAACACCGAGCAGGAAATCGGCAAGGTCCTCGAGGCCTTGAATGGTGCCCGCCGCATTCATTTGGCCGGCGTCGGCGCATCCTCGCTGGTGGCGCGCGACTTTTCCTACAAGCTGATGAAGCTCGGCCGCAACGTGCTGCACGACAGCGACAGCCATGTGCAAATGGCCAATGTCTCGACGCTTGGACGAGGTGACGTGCTGTTCGCGCTCTCCTATTCCGGGGCGAGCATCGAAACCCTGCGGATAGCTGAACTTGCCCGCAATCGCGGCACCACCGTGATCGCCGTCACCGGACTTCGCGACAATCCGCTGAGCCGGGTTGCCGACATTCGCCTCCACACGATCGCCGATGAAGAGCGCGCGCGCTCGTCATCAATAACTGCGCGTGATGCACAACTGACACTGACCGACCTGCTGTTCATCCTGCTCGTGCAGAAGCAGCCTGACGCCAACGAATACGTCCACAACAGCGAATTGGCCGTCTCGGTGCTGAAGGCTTAGTGGTGTTCGCAGTCTCGCGTTAAGGCCTCAGTTCCTCCCTGGCGCTGCACGCCGCGAAGAGCAACTTTCGTCCTCCTTGGTGAAATAGCTTTCTTCAATGTGCTCACCCGCTTTCTTCGTCCGGCTGGCAGAGAGTCGCGGGAGCGCCGATTGGTCAAATGCCGCCGGTCGAAACAAATGTTGACAATGTCATCTGTTGTTGCGAAAGCGTTCAGCTTCGAATTTGACGGCCGGGTGAGACAATGGACGACCTTGGAGCACAGGAACAAGCGGTTCTCGACCTCATTGCGGCGAACCCATTCGCCGGCCAGCAGGACATAGCAACGGTGCTCGGCATCGCCCGCTCGACGGTCGCGGCCCACATCGTGCAACTCGTCAACAAGGGATACATTCTCGGCCGTGGTTACGTCTTGCCGACGTCCAAGCGCATGGTCTGCGTCGGCGGCGCGGTGCTCGACCGCAAATACCACGCCAAGAAGGATCTGATTTTCGAGACGTCGAACCCGGTCGACGGCTATCGCAGCTTCGGCGGGGTTGCCCGCAACGTCGCCGAAAACCTTGCCCGCCTCGGCGTCGACATAAGCTTCGTCTCGATCGTCGGCGACGATGAAACCGGCCGCTCACTGGTGCGGCATCTGCGCGACCTCGGCGCCGATGTCAGCCAGGTCATCACCACCACGGAACGGCCGACGGCGGAATACGCGGCCATCCTCGACCGCAACAACGACCTCGTGCTCGGCATTGCCGACATGGAGATCTTCGATCTGTTTTCGTCGTCCTATCTCGACCGCTTCTGGCCGCATCTGGCTTCGGCGACATGGGTGTTCATCGACTGCAATCTGCCGGCCGCGACCCTCGCAGCACTGATGTCGCGCAAGCAGGGTGCGCGCTTCAAGCTCGCAGTCGACACGGTATCGGCGCCGAAATCAGCGCGCCTGCCGAAGGACCTGACCGGCATCGATCTTCTGTTCACCAATCATGACGAGGCCATTACGATGCTCGGCATGACGGATGCCGACAGGCGGCTGACGCCCGAGGAAGCAGCGGCAGCGCTGCGCGCGGCCGGCGCCGGCGAGGTGATCGTGACCGTGGGCGCGCATGGATTTGCCGTTGCGACCGAGAGCGGTGTGACGACCATGCACTCCGTCCCGGCCAAGCCCGTCGACATCACCGGCGCCGGTGACGCGATGATCGCCGGCACTCTGTACAAGGTGCTTTCGGGTGAGCCGGTCGCTCATGCCGTGCGCACCGGCGCGCTGCTTGCCACACTGACCACCGAGAGCGAAGCCAGCGTCCATCCCGATCTGTCGCCGCGCTTCCTTGCCGCCGGCACGTACCGCATTCCTGCCTGAAAGCGAGATGATATGAAACCTTTCCTTGTCCACCTGAACGATGAAGTCGCTGCTGCGCTTGATGAAGGCCGCGCGGTGGTGGCATTGGAATCGACGATCATCACCCACGGCATGCCCTATCCGGCCAATCTGGAAACTGCCCGTGGTGTCGAGACCGTGGTGCGTGAAAACGGCGCCGTGCCCGCCACAATCGCAGTGGTCGCCGGCAAGATCAAGGTTGGCCTCGACGACCGTGAGCTGGAAGAGCTGGCAGCGGCAAAGGGCGTGGTCAAGGCTTCCGGGCGCGATCTCGCCGCCATCATGGTGCGCGGCGGCTCGGCCGGAACCACCGTCTCGGCGACGATGCGGATCGCCGCGTTAGCCGGGATCGGCATTTTTGCGACCGGCGGCGTGGGCGGCGTGCATCGCGGCGCCGAAGCCACTTTCGATATCTCCGCCGACCTGACCGAACTCGGCCAAACCGGCACGACCGTCGTCTGCGCCGGAGTTAAGTCGATCCTCGATATTGCGAAGACGCTGGAATATCTGGAAACTCAGCGCGTGCCGGTGATCGCCTATGGGAGCGATGATTTTCCGGCTTTCTACACCCGCTCCAGCGGGCTCAAGGCCGATCATCGCCTCGACACGCCCGACGAGATCGCGCGAGCCATGCTGCTGCATGACGAGATGGAATCCGGCACCGGCATTCTCGTCGCCAACCCTATTCCCGAAGCGGACGCGCTCGATCCGGCGTTCATCGACGGCACGATCGCAGCGGCCGTGGCTGAGGCCGAGAAGCGCGGCATCGGGCGCAAGGAACTGACGCCGTTTCTGCTCGCACGCATCAATGAGCTTTCGCAAGGCCGCAGCCTGAAGGCCAACATCGCGCTGGTCCGCAACAACGCCGCGCTTGCTGCCCGCATCGCGGTTGCGCATGCGGAATTGAAGGGCGCGACCAGATAGAGACAGCGCCCGGCCAGCGCTACGCACCTTCGATTTCAGCCCGGCGCGAGGTCGAAGATGCGCCCGGCATTGAGGATGTTGTTCGGGTCGAAGGCCGCTTTCAGGCGCCGCATGGCCGCGATCTCGGCGTCGCTGCGCACAAGGTGCAGCCATTCCTTCTTGTCCAGGCCGATGCCATGCTCGGCCGAGACGCCGCCGCCAGCCGCGGCCACGCGCCGGTAGACGATGTCGTATGCGGCCGCCGGATTCCCGGTGCGAACCTGATAATGCAGATTGCCATCGCCAAGATGGCCGAAGACGTAGATGTCGGCGCTGCGGTCGACGGCCTTGATGACGGCTTCTGTTTCGCCCAGGAAAGTCGCCATTCTCGCCAGTGGGATGCTGATATCGACGCCGATCAGGCCTGCCATCGAAAACAGGAAACGGTTGGCCTCCTCGCGCACCGCCCAGAGCGCCCGGAATTCGCGCGGCGATTGCGAGACGACCACGTCGTCGATCACGCCATCTTCAACCGCCTGCATCAGCACCGCGGCAAAACGTTCGCGGTCGCGGTCGGGCTCGCTGCCCTGTATCTCGGCCAGCACATAGACGGGCGAGCCGACCGGCAGCGGTGCCGGCGCCTCCATGCCGGCGATCATGGCGCCATAGAGCGGTGCGAAATTCACCTCATAGGCCGATAGCAAGGGCCCGAGCTTCCGCCTGAGCAGCGCAAGCAACGTGATCGCCGCGTCCAGCGAAGCAAGCGCGCAGAAGGCATTGATCTCGGTGGCCGGCTTCGGATGCAGCCGCAGGCATGCGCGCGTGACCACGCCGAGCGTGCCTTCGCTGCCGATGAACAATTGGCTGAGGTCGTAGCCGGAGTTGTCCTTCGCCAAACCCTTGAGCGAGGTCAGGATACTGCCGTCGGCAAGCACCGCTTCCAGCCCAAGCACCTGCGCCCGGTACATGCCGTAGCGCAGCACACGGATGCCGCCGGCATTGGTGGCGACATTGCCGCCGACGGTGGCCGTGCCGCGCGCTCCGATGTCGACGCCGAACAGCAAGCCGGCCGCATCGGCGGCTTCCTGCACCGCTTGCAGCGGCGCGCCGGCCTCGGCGATGATGGTCGCCGCCTCGCGGTCGAGAGCCTCAACGGAAGTCATGCGCTCCAGCGACAGCACCGCTTCGCCGCGCTGGATGCGCGCCGCGCCCGCAAGACCGGTGCGGCCACCCTGGACGACGAGCCTCTGCCCGGCCTCGTTGCACAGGCGCAGAATGTCCGACACCTCGCCGGCAGTGCGTGGACGCAAGACGATCGCCGGCGGCGCGCCGTCCTTGCCATCGGGATCTTCCCGGTAGCGTGGTCCGGCCTCCTCAGCCGAGACAATCGCTGACCTGTCCAGCCGCTTTTCCAGCCGCGACAGAAGCTCGGCAATTTTCCGCGACATGTAGCTCAAGGACATGAACGGCCCGGGCGCATCGACGCGGCCGGGAGAGGGAAGGGCAAGGGCTGTGAAAGCGGCCGTGGCTGATTTCTACTGTTCAGCAAATGTGCGGAAAACCCGCCAAGAATACAGCCGGTTGTCTTCGCCATGCGTCGCTCCTGTAACAGGTCGACCATAGGCGCGGCCGGCTATTTGTCAAACCTTTGACCGCAAGCGCTTACCTGATCGTAGCCGGGCCGTCCCTGATCGGTCAGCGCCAGAAGCACGACTACATTGACGCCGGATCGAACCAGCGCCGCCAGCCGCCGCAGCAGTTCCTGGCCATTGCCGCCTTCATAGAGGTCGGTGATTAGCACGAAGTGGGATTTGTGGGGCAAGCCTTCCCCGTTCATGCTTGCTTGCCAGTCTATCCATGGTGCGTAGACGATGGTTTTCAGATCGAATTCCAAGCCGCGCTTCTCCCCGCCCCGACGCAGTATAGATAGCGGTTTGTGAAGAATTATTATAGCTCTGGCATGGTGAAGATTGGCATGCCTTGGCCCTGTTTTGATGGGGCCAGGACATGCCTCAGACGCAACTGGGGTCGACTGTTATTCGGCAGACAGAACGGGCTTTGGTAGCCGGCGGCCTAGGCGGAAGCGTTCAGGCTCTGCCCTTCAGGAACTCGATCACCATTGCCGCGGTCCAGGTGAAGCGATTGCCGCCGAGCGGCTCGCCGTTGAGGGGATCGTAATATTCGGCAAAACCGCTCTCGGCGATCAGCTCGAGACTGGATTGCGTGATGCGTTGTGCGATTTGGCTGTGGCCGGCGGCGGCAAGGCCGTCGGCGATCATGTAGTTGACCACCAGCCAGACCGGGCCGCGCCAGTAGCGCTTTGGGTCGAAGCGCCCATCCTCAGGATCGTGCGACGGGACGATGTAACGCGCTTTGCCGGCGATGCGCTCGATCGTTGCAGCGATGGTCGCTGCCCGGCTTTCCGGGATGGCCGAAAATACCGACAGAATGCCGCCGACCGACGCGCTGTCAACATGCTTTCCGGCCACTCGGTCGAAACAAATGTACTGGCCATGCGCGTCGCTCCACAGCCGTTCCATTGCCGAAAGCCCCTTTTCGGCACGGGCGCGATTGGCTTCTGCGATTTCGGTTTCGCCAAGTGCCTCGGCGAGATCGGCAAGGTCGGCGGCGGAACGGATCAGGATGGCGTTGAAGCCGGGATCGACGACCTGGAATGGCGAGGCATCGTGCAGCCGGGCATTATCCCAGCCAAGCCCGCGGAAATGCTGCAACAGCCAGACATAGCGGTCATACTGTGCCTTGGTTGGACGATGCGCCGGATCGGCGTGCAGGATGTCGCGGCGGGTGTAGGGCTCGACGCCTTCGGTCGGCACGCGCTCGAACGCCTCGTCCCAGTCGATCGAGTTGTCGCGGCCGGACTCCCATGGGTGGATTATGGCGACCAGCCCTTCGCCGTCCGGGTCGCGATTTTCGTAGAACCAGCGGTGCCAGGCGTCGATTTTCGGCAACAGCGCGCGGGCGCGCTCGGCCGCCAGGGTCTTGTCCTTGGCCTGGTCGAACAAGCGGCGCACGGCAAAGCCGGCGACCGCCGGCTGGGTGATGCCGGAGGTGGCAGTCGGGCGATTGGTTCGCCAGACCTCCGGCCCGGGGAAATAGCCGTCGCTCCAGACATGGAAGACGATGTGCGGCACCATGCCGTCTGGCCATTGGTGGGCGAACAGCGTGTCGATCTCGGTCCAGGCGCGCGCCTCGTCATAGTGGGCAAGGCCGAGCGCGGTCAGGCAGGAATCCCAGTTCCACTGAAACGGGTAGAGGCCCTTGGTCGGTATGGTGTAGGTGCCTTGGTCATTTTCCCTGAGCACCTCGACGGCGCGGGCGATGGTTTCGTCGACAGCAAGAGATATCATCGGGGCGTTCGTACTTTCAGAATCGAAGGGGATCAAAGGGCGTTGGTGGTTTCGGGATCGAACCAGCGGATGCGATCGGGTTTGGGCGAAAGCCGCAAGTGATCGCCGACGGCGACCGTGGCATTCGATTCGAGGATGGCGCGGAACAGGCCGCCCTCGACGTCGCAGGTGACTAGCGTGTGCGGTCCGAGCGGCTCGACAACGCGCACGGTGGCGTTAATACCTTCCTTGCCGGCGTCCACATCCTCGGGGCGAATGGCGAATTCTATCGTCTGCTTGTCCGATTTGGGGCCGGGCAGCGTCAGCCCGGCGACGGTCCAACTGCCGTCGGCCGTCTTCGTCGCCGGGATGAAATTCATCGGCGGGTTGCCGATGAAGGAGCCGACGAAGCGGGCCGCCGGATTGCGGTAGACCTCTACCGGCGAGGCGGCCTGGACGATACGGCCCTGATGCATGACGGCGATGCGGTCGGCAAGGCTCATCGCCTCGACCTGGTCGTGGGTAACGTAGATGGTGGTGGTCTTGGACGCCGCGAGCACACCTTTGAGCTCGGCGCGCATTTCGAGCCGCAGCAGCGCGTCCAGGTTGGACAGCGGCTCGTCCATCAAGATCACGTCAGGCTCCATCGCCAGGGCGCGGGCCACAGCCACGCGTTGGCGCTGACCGCCGGAAAGCTGGCCCGAATAGCGGTTCAAAAGCTGTTCGATATGCATTAGCTCGGCGGTGCGGTTGACGCGCCCGTCGACCTCCTGCTGCGGCAGCTTCTTCATGCGCAGGCCGAAGGCGATATTCTCGAATACCGTCAGGTGCGGAAACACGGCGTAATTCTGGAACACCATAGCGATGCCGCGTTCGCGCGGCGGCAGATGGTCGACGCGACGGCCGCCGATCCAGACCTCGCCCTGGCTTGGCGTTTCCAGCCCGGCGACGATCCTCAGCAGCGTGGTCTTGCCGCAACCCGAGGCGCCGAGCAGCACCATGAATTCCTGGTCGGCGATGGTCAGGTCGATCGAATGCAGCGCGGTGAAGCCGCCGAAACGTTTTGCCACCTGCTTGATGACGATCTCAGCCATCGGCGTTCTCTTTTGTGCGCGTCATCGATTGGCGATCCCCCACATGGCGAACAGATATTTGCGGACGGCAAAAATGAAGATCAGTGCCGGGATAACCAAGGCAGCACCGCCGGTGAATTTGAGGTAGAGCGGCGATTCGCCAAGGCTCTGCAGCAGGAAGGCGGTCAGCGTCCGGTTCTCGATGGTGAGCACGGCGGCGGCAAACACCTCGTTCCAGGAGATGGTGAAGGCAAACACCGCGGACGCCGCGATGCCCGGCAGCGCCAGCGGCAGAATGACTTTTCGGAATGCCTGCAATCTCGTGCAGCCGAGCGTCCAGGCCGCCTCCTCCAACTCGACGGGAATGCCGGAGAACAGCGAGAAGGTGATCAGCACCGCAAACGGCAGCGCCAGCGTGGTGTGGACCAGCGCCAGCCCGATCGCGGTGTCGTCGAGGCCGGTGCGGATGAACATCACCGCCAGCGGCAGCGCCAGCAGCGGCAGCGGGAAGGCGCGGGTCATCAGCACGAGGAAACGGAACGTTTCCTTGCCTGGGAAATCGAAGCGCGACAGTGCGTAGCCCGCGGGTGCGCCGAAGCCGATCGAGAGGAGCATCGTCAGCGTGGCGACGAGAACGGAGTTCCACAGCGCCTTGGCGACGCCGGCGAAATTGATGAAGAAAGAAAGGCTGCCGAAATCGAATGACGGGAAGAAGCGCTTGGGAAAGGCGGTCACCTCTTCCGGCGACGACAGCGCGTTGACGATCAGCAGATAGATCGGCAGCAGCACCCAGACGCAAAGCAGGATGACCGTTGCGACCAGCAGCCAGTTGCCGGCTTTGCGGGCCGCAGGCGCGGCGATCGACAGCTCCGCGACGGTGCTCATATCCGCGCCTCCTTCGGCACACGCAGCACACGCAGGAAGAACAGTGTGAAACCGATCGAGATGGCGAGGATGAACAGCGCCATGGCGGCGGCGACATTGTGGTCCTGCAGCGTGAACTGCCAATTGTAGGTCTCGCCCATCAGCACCGGCAGATTGGTGCCGCCGAGTGCTGCAACCACGGCAAAGACCTCAAAGGCAAGGATGACGCGCAGGATGATCGCCGTCTGCAGGCTTGGGCGCAGCAGAGGCAGCGTGATCTTGATGAAGCGCTTCCACGGGCTAGCGCCAAAAACCTCCGCCGCCTCGTAGTATTCCCGGGGGATCAGCCCCATGCCGGCGACCAGAATGACCATCATGATGGCGGTCGCGCGCCAGATCTCGGCCAGCGCCACGGCGATGAAGATCGTCAGCTTGCTCTGGTAGCCGAGGAACATGACCGGGCTGTCGATGACGCCGAGATTGGAGAGCAAGGTGTTCAGGAAGCCGGACTGGTCGAAGATGGCGAGCCAGATCAGCCCGGCGGCCAGATCGGAGATGCCGAGCGGAATGGCGAAGATATAAAGCGCGGCGCTGCGTCCCGTTTCGAGCCGCGACACCGCGGTTGCCATCAGCAGTGCCATGACCAACTGAATCGGCACGACGACGACGCTCAGCAGTAGCGTATTGCGGACAGTGACCGGAAACTTCCAGCTGCCCGCCATGGTGCGGAAATTGTCGAGCGTAAAGCCGCCGTCGCGGGTGAACGCCTCGAAGGCGACCAACACGAACGGGTAGAGGAAGAAGACGCAGAGGAACAGCGTCGCCGGTGTCAGCAGCAGATAGGGCAGGGCCTTGCTGTGCATGGAGCGCTCTCTATTCGAAGCTTCAAAAGGGGTGGGCGCCCGGCGCGCTGGAAATCCGGACGCCCGGGAGGATTCTTAATCGACCGGGCAGGCGCCCTGCGAGGGCTTGTCGGGCGCCCAGCACGGCGCCTTCGCCTGTTCGATGATCGCTTTCAGCGCCGTCGCCTGTTCGTCGAGCACGCCGTGCACATCCTCGCCGCCGAGCACGATGCGCTCGAAGCTGTCGGTGTAGATCTGATTGAACTTGCCGCCGAGGCCGCCAAGTCCCATCGGCAGCAGCGCCGGCAATGCATCGGGAGCTCCGGTCATGGTGGCGATCACTGGGCTGAAGGCCTTCACCGAGGCCGGCATGTCGTCGGGCAGCTTGACGTCGACGATGGGGAAGAAGTTTGTCGCCTTCAGCGTCGCGATCTGGGTTTCCGGTTTCAGCATATAGGCGACCAGCGCCTTGGCCTTGTCCATGTCGGGCGAGGTCTTCGGGATAGCGACGCCGGCCACCACCGGCATGTAGCCGCGGCCTGACGGGCCAGCCGGCGCCGGGAAGGCGACGAAGTCATCGGGTTTCTGGTTGAAGGCGTCGGCGAGGCGCGCCACGTGATCGAATGCCACCCAGACTTCGCCGGTCAGCAGCGGCTCCTGCATGAAGGCATAGTTGGTCGAATTCGGGTTGGTGTATTGCCACAATTCCTTGAACTTGTTCCACGCCGTTTCGGCCTCCGCCGAGCGGAACTTCGTCACCATCGAGCCGGTATACGATGGAAGGAGAAAACCCTCGAAGAAACGGTGCTTCAGCCCTTTCGGGCCGGCCGGAAAACCGAATTTGGGCGAACCGGTCTTTTCAGCGATGTTTTTCGCCCACTCGATCAGTTGGTCATAAGTGATGGTGTTGAGATCGGTGCCGGCCGGCAGATATTGCAGCGCCTGTTTGTTGGCCGCCATCAGAAAGGTGGCCTGCATCCATGGAAGGTACTTCTGCTCGCCGGTGCCGAGCATGCCGAGCTTCTTGTAGGTCTCGTTGACCTTGACGCCACCGAGATCGACGCCAGAGAGATCGACAAGGTTCGCGCCGACGGTGGAGAAGTCTCCGTGCAGGCCGCCGAGCACGCCTATGGTGCCGGCGCCGGCCTGCAGTTCGGCCTGAAGGCGGGTGAGCCAGGGCCCGTCCTCGGCGACCTGATAGTCGACCTGGCCGTCAAACCCCTTCAGCACTTCGCTGCGCATCTTCTGTGTCTCTTCCACTGGTCGCGCCTGTGTCGACCAGAACAACACCTGCTGGGCTTGTGCTGCGCCGGCAGCAAGCGACAACGCCAGCACCGCACCTGCCAATGTCCTCAACGCATTCATCGTCGTCTTCCTCCCTGGTTGTGCGCCGCTAAGGCGTCAGTTCCGTCCTGTGGGTGCCGGGCCATGGCTTGCCCGCAAGACAAGTGTCGGCCGGACCAGCCGCGTCAGTGGCGCGTCCGGCCTGTCGCCGATGACGGTCAGCAGCATCTCGCCGATCTCGCGCGCGCACTGGCGGATCGAGGCGTCGAAAGTGGTCAGCCCCGGCGGCGCATAGGCGGAGGCGGCTATGTTGTCGAAGCCGATCACCGAAAGGTCGCGAGGAATGGCAAGTCCGGCGCGCCCCGCCTCTTCCATCACAGTCAGCGCCAGCTCGTCGAACAGTGCGATAATCGCCGTCGGCCGCTCGGTGGCGTGCAGAAGCCGGTTGATTGCCTGGATGCGGGCACCGCGATCGAAACGCGGCGCCGTCGCCACATCGAGACTGACGGACGGATCGCCCCGGCGGGCGATCGCGGCGGCGAGCCCGTCCTGCCTGAGATGGCGAAATGTCATCGGCTCCGAAATCGTCACCAGGCCGAAATGGCGGTGTCCGAGATCGTAGAGCATGTCGAAGGCCTCGCCGAAAGCATGCGCGCCATCGGTATCGAGCCAATGGTAGGCAAAGTCGCCGTCGAGCAGCCGGCCATGCGCGACGAACGGGAAATTGCGCTGGCGCAGATAGGCAAGCCGCTCGTCGACCTCGGCGATGCGGGTGACGACGACCCCGTCGGCGCGGCCCGATTCGACGACATGGCGAAGCACGGAAAGTTCCGACTGGCCCTGCGCCGCTGCGGCCAGGATCAGGTCGGAGCCGTGCGAAACCAGCCCTTCGCCGAGCCTGTGACGAATTCACCGAGGAAGGAGTCGACCAGATTGGGGCCGCGGATCGGAAGCACCATGCCGACAAAGCCGCTGCGGCCGGAGACCAGCGTGCGGGCTGCGGTGTTCGGCACATAGCCGGCCTGATGCGCAGCCTCGGCGACACGTTGGCGCGTTTTCAAGGCGATCTGCACGTGGCCGGCAAGGGCGCGCGAAACGGTGGTAATCGACAGGCCGAGCTGCGCAGCAAGTTCCTTGAGGGTGGTAACGCGGGCCGGCATCGTTTCTCCCGAACGAAGTTTGAAACGTTTGTAATGCGTCCAATCCAAATTGCAAACGTTTTAAATGCGCATAGTCGGTGTTGTTTCTTGCCCGTTGGCTAGCGCGGCCCAATTCGGCCCCGGCCGGCAAGCTCCTGGCGGGAGATTTAAACGCAGCGGTTGCTTGACTCGGGCGACGCCTTGTGAAAAATTTTGCAGCAACTGATAAAAATATCAAAGGGCGGAAATGGTTGGTTTTGGCAACGGCCTGCTGCGCGACGATGAGACCGGGATGGCCGCCCGTGCCGCCTGGCTTCACTATGCCGGCGGCCTGACCCAGTCGGAGGTCGCCAAGCGGCTCGGCCTGACCAGTCTCAAGGCGCATCGCCTGATCACCAAGGCCAATCAGGAAGGCCTGGTCAAAGTCTACATCGACGGCGAAGTCTCAGAATGCGTGGAGCTTGAGGATGAGTTGTCCGGCCGCTACGGCCTCGACTACTGCGAGGTGGTTCCGGACTTCGATGCCGAAGACCTGCCGCTCAAGGCGCTCGGCATTGCCGGCGCGCAGTTTCTCAAGCGCGAGATCGAACGCGGCGAAGAGGCGCTGATCGGCGTCGGCCACGGCCGCACGCTTGCCGCCTGCGTCGAATATCTGCCGCGCATATCGGCGGGCAGGATCCGTTTCGTTTCGCTGCTTGGCGGCCTGACGCGCAAGTTCTCCGCCAATCCGCATGACGTCATCCACCGTGTCGCCGAACGCACCGGCGCGGAGGCCTATGTGATGCCCGTACCGATGTTCGCCAACACGGTCGAGGATCGAACAGTATTGCTCGGGCAGAAAGGCGTCAGCGATGTCTTCGACCTCGCCAAGTCCGCCGACTTGCTCATCGCCGGCATCGGCACCGCCGAACGTGAGGCCTCGCTTGTCGCCACCGGCATGATCGAGAAGGGCGAGATGGAGGAGATCCGCCGCAACGGCGGTGTCGGCGAACTGCTCGGCCATTTCTTCGACGATGCCGGAAAGGCCGTTGCGACGACGCTTTCCGACCGGGCGCTGGCACTGGCGCGCGAAGACATCAGCAACCGCAGGATTGTCGCCGTCGCCGGCGGCAAGGTGAAGGTTCGCGCCATCAAGTCAGTGCTGGAGGGCCGTTATCTCAAAGGCTTGATAACCGACGAGCGGACGGCGCGATCGCTCGTGGAACAGACGCCGGTCGGGTAGCCGGCAACCATTTCGTTGAAACTACCCTGTGGAGGAGAAGAGAAATGCATGAGAAAGAGAAAGACCTCATCGACGCATTCCTGCGTGGACAAGTCGACCGCCGTGGGCTGATCAAGGGCCTCGGTGCAATGGGCCTTGCCGCCAGCACCGCCGGCACACTGCTCAATTTCGGGCAGACCCGCGCCCTGGCGGCTGATTTCGACTGGCAGGCGCATAAGGGCAAGACCATCAAGCTGCTGCTCAACAAGCATCCTTACGCCGATGCGATGATTGCCAACCTCGACAATTTCAAGAAGCTGACCGGCATGGAAGTCGTCTATGACGTGTTCCCCGAAGACGTCTATTTCGACAAGGTTACCGCCGCGCTGTCGGCCAGCTCGCCCGAATACGATGCCTTCATGACCGGCGCCTACATGACCTGGACCTACGGTCCGGCCGGCTGGATCACCGACCTCAACGAATGGATCAAGGATCCGGCCAAGACCAACCCGAAATATGCCTGGGACGACTTTCTGCCGGGCGTCAAGAACTCCTGCGCCTGGAACGGCCAGCCGGGCGGCGCGCTCGGTTCGGCGGACGCCAAGCAATGGTGCATTCCGTGGGGCTTCGAGCAGAACAACATCACCTACAACAAGGGCATGTTCGACAAGGTCGGCGTCAGCGTTCCCGGCAATATGGATGAGATGGTCGCTACGGCGGCGAAGCTCACCAAGGACGTCGGTGGCGGCGTCTACGGCATCGGCGTGCGCGGCTCGCGCTCTTGGGCGACGATCCACCCGGGATTCCTGTCGGCTTACGCCAATTTCGACCAGAAGGACCTGAACGTCTCGGCTGACGGCAAGCTGTCGGCCGCGATGAGCACCGCCGAATCCAAGGCTTTCCACAAGCAGTGGGTCCAGATGATCCAGGAGAGCGGCCCGAAGGACTGGTCGACCTACACCTGGTACCAGGTCGGCACCGATCTCGGTGCAGGTGCTTCGGCGATGATTTACGACGCCGACATCCTTGGCTACTTCATGAATGGCGGCGACAACAAGATGGCCGGCAAGCTCGCCTTTTCGGCATTCAAGGCCAATCCTGCCGCCAAGGCGCCGACGCCCAATATCTGGATCTGGTCGCTGTCGATGTCCAACTTCTCCAAGGACAAGGACGCCACCTGGTACTTCATGCAATGGGCATCCGGACCCGAGCATGCATTGTTCGGTGCGACCAAGATGGACTTCGTCAATCCGGTTCGTCAGTCGGTCTGGAACGACGAGATGTTCCGCGAGAAGCTGAACAAGAGCTATCCGGGTTATGTCGAGATGTTCGACGTCTCGGCGCCGGGCGCCAGCATCAAGTTCACCCCGCAGCCGCTGTTCTTCGATCTCACCACCGAATGGGCGGCGACGCTGCAGAAGATGGTGGCCAAGGAAGTGCCGGTCGACGAGGGCCTCGACAAGCTGGCCGAGAGCATCAACAGCCAGCTCAAGGAAGCCGGGCTCGGCTAAGCCGCGGCCAAGGCTGGCCCGTCCGCGGGCCAGCCTTTGAGATGTGATACGTTTGCGACGCGGTCCCGAAAGGTGCCGCCTGCTCGCCCGACCGGCCGCCTTGCTCCCTTGGGCGGCCGGGACGGCGAAGCAACAGGATGACGGAGCAGCCGATGACTGCGGCGACAATACAAAGAAACAGGCCGTCGGGCTTCAGGATCAGCAAGCGGGTGCTGCCCTATCTCCTCAGCCTGCCGGCTCTGCTGGTCTGCATCGGCATCCTGATCCCGTTCCTGACGTCGGTGGTCTATTCGTTCCAGCGCTACCGGTTGAGCCAACCCTGGGCGCGGCAGTTCAACTGGGGCGACAACTATATCTCCTTCTTCACCGACCCGAAGTTCTGGAACACCCTGGAGATCTCGCTGCTCTACGCCGGCATCACCGTTGTGCTTGAACTGCTTCTCGGTCTCGGCATCGCCATGCTGCTGCAAAAGCGCTCGACGCTGAACAACTTCATCTCGATCATGCTGCTGATGCCGCTGATGACGGCGCCGGCGCTCGCCGCGCTGATGTGGAAGCTGATGACCAATCCCGGTTTCGGCGTGCTCAGCTATCTCGCCAGCTTGATCGGGTTGCAGGATTTCCGCTGGGCCTCGTCTCCTTCGACGGCGCTGCTCACCGTCGTGCTCGTCGACATTTGGGTCTACACCCCCTTCATCATGATCCTGCTGCTTGCAGGCCTGCGCAGCCTGCCGACGCAGCCCTTCGAGGCGGCAGCACTCGACGGCGTGCCACGCAGCTTCGTCTTCTTCCGCATCACACTGCCGATGCTGACCCCCTACATCCTGACGGCGACCCTGTTCCGCCTGCTTGATTCCATCCAGCAGTTCGACATCATCTACGCCATGACGCAGGGCGGTCCGGGCGACACGCTGACCGTGTTCCAGGTCGAGGCCTATCTCAATTTCTTCCAGTCGACCAATGTCGGCCGCTCGGCGGCACTGATGATCATCCTCTGGGCGATCACCTATTTCCTCTCGAACATTTTCATCAAGAACTGGCTGCGGCTGCGCGAACGCGCTCGCGGCCAGGCATAGGAGGCTGGCGTGGAACACACCTCGCTTCTCGAACGCATCCTGCGCGGCATTGCCCTGGCGCTGGTCGTGATCTTCTTCATGTTCCCGATCGTCTGGATCCTGATGATGTCGTTCCAGACCAACGAAACAATCCTGCGGATTCCGCCGCAGCTTGTCTTCGAGCCGACGCTCGCCAACTACACTGCCTTGATCACCGGCAAGCTGATGACGGCGGCCGGCACGCTCGACATCGCCTTCATGCGCAACCTCTGGAATTCCGTCTTCCTGTCGGTCACCTCGGTTGCCGTCGCGTTGCTGCTCGGCGTTCCGGCGGCCTACGCCTTTGCGCGGCACAAATTCCGCGGCTCGGAGGACATTGCCTTTACGCTGCTGTCGTTCCGGTTCGCGCCGGCGCTGCTGGTGCTCCTGCCGCTCACCCTCTATTTCCAGAAGCTCGGGCTGGCCAACACCTATATCGGGCTGATCTGGGTCTATCAGCTGATCTGCCTGCCGTTGATCCTGTGGATCGTGCGCGGCTATTTCGAGGACATTCCCGCCGACATCGAATACGCCTACCGCATTGCCGGACATTCCTGGTTTGCCACCTTCCGCAAGATCGCGCTGCCGCTCGCCGGCCCAGGCATTGCCGCTGCCGGTCTGCTCGCCTTCATCTTTGCCTGGAACAATTTCGTTTTTGCGCTGGTGCTCGCCTCGGCCGACAAGCAGCCGGTGACGGTCGGCGCGCTCGCCTTCATCACCTCCTCGGGCATCCAGTATGGCCAGATCTCGGCGGCGATCGTGCTGTCGATCACGCCAACGCTGGCGCTCGCGCTCTATGCGCAACGCTATCTCGTCGAAGGCCTGTCGCTTGGCGCGGTGAAAGGATAGTCCGATGGCAAGCCTCGAACTGCGAAACATCGTCAAGCGCTATAAAAGCCAGACTGTTCTCGACAATCTGTCGCTGACCGTCGCCGACGGCGAAACGCTGGTCCTGTTCGGGCCGTCCGGCGCCGGCAAGACCGTTCTGCTGCGGCTGGTGGCCGGCGTCATCGACCCCGACGAGGGAAAGATACTCATCGGCGGCGAGGACATGACCGATCTCGACGCCGAGTTCCGCGGCGTCGGCATGGCATTTCAGAACTTCGCGCTGTTCCCGCATATGACGGCGTTCGATAACATTGCGACGCCGCTGCAGGCGAAGCACTCATCGCAAGGCACGATAAAGACCGGCGTCGAGAGCGTCGCCAAGCTGTTGAAAATCGGCCATGTGCTCAGCCACAAGCCGCGGGCGCTGTCCAATGGCCAGAAGCAACGCACCGCGCTTGCCCGCGCCCTGGTCGGCTCGCCGCCGGTGCTGCTGCTCGATGATCCCTTGCGCAACGTCGATGCCAAATTGCGCTTCGAAATGCGGCTGGAACTGCCAAGACTGCTGGCGGATCGTGGCGCGACCGTCATCTACGTCACCCAGGACTACAAGGAAGCGATGGCGCTCGGCGACCGCATCGCGGTGATGTCGCAGGGCGTCGTCAAACAGCTCGGCACGCCCGAGCAGATCTATCGCGAGCCGGCCAATGTCGAGATTGCCCGGCTGTTCGGCGACCCGACCATCAACCTTCTGGACGTCAAGCCGGCGCGGGACGCCAAGGGCATCTATGTCGGCCTGTCCAACGTCCAGGTCCATCTTGCCGGCGCTCATGAGACGGCGGTCGGCCGCGACTGCGTGATCGGTTTGCGGCCGGAGGCGCTGGCGTTTGTCGATGAACGCACGCTCGGCGCCATCCCGGTGACGGTCGAGGCTGAGACGCCGCTCAACGAGAAGATCGTCACGCTGGTGCGTACCGTGCGCGGCCGTGAAATCCTGGTCTCGCGTCCGTCCGGGACACCGGGCCAATCCGAGGGCAGGGCGCATATCGCCGTCGATAGCAAAAGCGCCCTGCTGTTCGATCGTGCAAGCGGCGAGCGCATCGGCTCGAAAAACGTCGTCAATTTGCGCAGTGGAGAAGCGGCATGAGCCCGACCGCAATCACCATTTCGGGCGTCGACAAGTTCTACGGTCCGATCGACCGCGGCGTACACGCCGTCAAGAACCTGACGATGGAAATCGCCAAGGGCGAGATCGTGGCGCTGCTCGGCTCGTCCGGCTGCGGCAAGACCTCGACATTGCGCATGATCGCAGGCTTCGAAGAGGTCTCGCGCGGCGCCATCGCGGTTGCCGGCCGCAAAGTGCACACGTTGCCGCCGGTCAGGCGCAACGTCGCAATGGCCTTCGAGGGCTATTCGCTCTACCCGCCGCTGACCGTGCGCGAGAACATGGCCTTCGCCCTCAAGGCCGCCAGGCTGGCGAAGAGTGCGGTCGATGCAAAGGTTGCCAATATCGCCAAGCTGCTCGACATCGAGGACATTCTCGAGCGCTATCCGAGTTCGATCTCCGGCGGCCAGCAGCAGCGCGCCAGCCTCGGCCGGGCGCTGATCCGCGAGGCCGACCTGCATCTGCTGGACGAGCCGATGGGCCAGCTCGAGCCGCAGCTTCGCGCCGTGCTGCGCGGCCGCATCAAGCATTTCATCAAGGAGCGCGGCCTGACCGCGATCCTGGTCACCCACGACCAGACCGAGGCCAACGCGCTTGCCGACCGCATCGCCGTCATGGAGGGCGGCGTGCTGCAGCAGTTCGATACGCCTGACAGGCTCAAGGAGCGGCCGGCAAACCTGTTCACCGGCACCTTCGTTGGCGAGCCGCCGATGAATGTCTTCGAGGCCTATGTCGGCACGGCTGCCGGCAAGATCAGTCTCAAGCTGCCCGACGGGCTTTCGCTCGACTACGACAAGGATGCGTTCAGCGGCCCGGTTCGCGACGAATTGCTCAACCGGCAGCGCGTCGTCATCGGCGTCAGACCCTATGCGGTCCGCCGCTCGAAGGATGGTGTGACGGCGACGGTTTCGGCCAATCAATGGCTCGGCGACCAGACCCATATCGCCGCCGATTTCGCCGGCGGTTCGCTGGTCCTGGTCGAACATGACCGAACCTGCTTGGAGCTTGGCGCGCCGATCAAGATCAGCATCGATCCGAAAAACCTTCACGTCTTCGATCAGGCGAGCGGCAATGCCATTTCGCACGGCACGGAGCTTGCTTGATGCAGGATGTGCTGATCGGCATCGACGCCGGCACGTCTGTCATAAAATCCGTCGCCTTTGACACGGCGGGCAGGCAGATCGCGTCCGCCGCGCTGCCCAATAAATACGAGACACTGCCGGGCGGCGGCGCCGAGCAGGACTTGACACGCACCTGGGCCGATACCGCGACGACCTTGCGCGAGCTTGCCGACAAGGTGCCGGATCTCGCCAGCCGGACCATTGCCATCGCCGTGACCGGGCAGGGCGACGGTACCTGGCTGATCGACAAGGATGGCGAGCCGGTTGCCAAGGGCTGGCTGTGGCTCGACGCGCGCGCTGCCGCGGTCGTCGAGGAGATCCGCGCGCGGCCGGAGGACCGGCTGCGCTTCGAAAAGACCGGCAGCGGGCTCGCTGCCTGCCAGCAGGGATCGCAGTTCGTGTTCATGAAGCGCCACATGCCCGCGATGCTTGCCAATGCAGCGACGGCGTTCCACTGCAAGGACTGGCTCTATTTCAAGTTGACCGGCCACCGCGCCACCGACCCGTCCGAGGGCACCTTCACCTTCGGCGACTTCCGCACGCGCGGCTATTGCGATGATGTGCTTGAGGTACTCGGCGTCACCGATCTCCGGCATCTGTTGCCGCCCATCGTCGATGGCACCAGGCAAAGCACCTCGCTGTCGATGGCAGCAGCCGATGCGACCGGCCTGCTCGCCGGCACACCGGTCGTTCTGGCCTATGTCGACGTCGCCTGCACGGCGCTCGGCGCCGGCCTGTTCGATCGCGAACGCAAGCCGGGATGCTCGATCATCGGCTCCACCGGAATGCATATGCGGCTTGCCGAAACGCCGGACGAGGTTCTGCTCAACGAGGCTGCAACCGGCTACACGATGACGATGCCGGCACCCGGCGTCTTTGCGCAGATGCAGTCGAACATGGCGGCAACGCTCAATATCGACTGGGTCCTTGGCCTCGCCTCCGGCATTCTCGCCTCGCAAGGTATTACGCGGACCAATGGCGAGATGATCGCGCTGGTCGACCAGTGGATATCGTCGTCCGAGCCAGGCTCGCTGCTCTACCAGCCCTATGTCTCGGAGGCCGGCGAGCGCGGGCCGTTCGTCGATGCCAATGCCAGGGCCGGCTTCATCGGCATTTCGTCCAGGCACGGCTATGCCGACATGGTCCGCGCGGTGTTCGAGGGGCTGGCTTTCGCGGCACGCGATTGCTACGCCGCCATGGGGCCACTGCCCAAGGAAATCCGCCTGACCGGCGGAGCGGCCAGGAGCCCGGCTCTGCGCAAGATCCTGGGTGCTGCGGTCGGAGCCGACATTCGCACCAGCGAGCGCGAGGAGGCCGGTGCTGCGGGCGCCGCAATGATTGCTGCGGTCTGCGTCGGCCAATACGCATCAATGGACGATTGCGTCAGCGAATGGGTCACGCCTTTGCTCCGTACGGCCGAACCCAGCGATCGGAAACTCGCCGCTGCCTATGAGGCGATGGCTCCGTCCTACACATTGGCGCATGAGGCGCTGCGGCCGGTCTGGCACTCGATGGCCGCGTCCAGGCAAACCGACGTGAATTGAGAAGAGCATGCCCAAGAAAATTGCGATCATCGGCGACCGCTTCATGCTTCCGGAAGTGTTTCGCGAGAAAATCGAGGCGGCCTGCGGCGACAATCTCGACATCCGCAGCATTGAGACCGCTTGGCCCGACGAGCCGATGCAATTCGGCAATGCCGCGCTTGGTCTGGACAAGGTCAAGGAGTATTTCGGCGATCCCGACGAGGTGGTGGATTTCATCGGCGACGCCGAAATCTTCGTCACCCAGCTTGCGCCGCTCTCCGAAAGCATGATGCAGCGCCTGCCCACGCTCAAGCTGGTTGCGGTCTCGCGCGGCGGACCGATCAACATCGACATGGCCGCCGCCAAGGCCCACGGCATCATCGTGGTCAATGTGCCCGGCCGCAACGCCAGCGCCGTGGCCGAGTTCACCATCGGCGCCATTCTCGCTGAAACGCGGCTGATCCGCGTCGGTCACGAAGCCTTGCGCAAGGGCGAATGGCGCGGCGATCTCTACCGCGCCGATCGCACCGGCCGCGAGCTCAACGAAATGACCGTCGGTGTCATCGGCTACGGCAATATCGGCACCAGGCTGGTTCGCCTGCTGCGCGCCTTCGGCTGCCGCATCCTGGTTTGCGATCCCTATGTGCAATTGAGCGCCGAGGACCGCAATGCCGGCGTCGAACTGGTTGCGCTGGACGATCTGCTGTCGCGCTCCGATGTGGTCACGCTGCATTCCCGGGTCACCGAGGAGACGCGCGGCCTGATCGGCAAGAACGCCATCGCCCGGATGAAACCCGGCGTAATCTTCGTCAATACCGCGCGCGGACCGCTGGTCGACTACGATGCGCTCTACGAGGCGCTCGTCTCGGGGCAGATCGGCAGCGCTATGCTGGAGACGTTCGCCGTCGAGCCGGTGCCTGCCGACTGGCCGCTGTTGCAACTGCCGAACGTGACGCTGACGCCGCATATCGCCGGCGCGTCGGTACGCACCGTGACCTACGCGGCCGAGCAGGCGGCCGAGGAAGTGCGCCGCTACATCGCCGGGCTGCCTCCGGTCAATCCATGCTGACGACAGGGCATAGAGCGAGATGAACGGTGAAACCGAAATCGTCGACCTCTTCGTCATCGGCGGCGGTGTCAATGGCGCCGGAATCGCGCGCGATGCGGCGGGCCGGGGCCTGTCGGTCATTCTTTGCGAAAAGGACGATCTTGCCGAGGGCACCAGTTCGCGATCGGGAAAGCTCGTTCATGGGGGTTTGCGCTATCTCGAATATTACGAGTTCCGCTTGGTGCGGGAGGCGCTGATCGAACGCGAGGTGCTGCTCGAATCCGCGCCGCACATCATCTGGCCGATGCGCTTCGTGCTGCCACACAGCCCCGATGACCGGCCGGCCTGGCTGGTGCGGCTCGGCCTGTTCCTCTACGACCATCTTGGCGGCCGCAAGCGGCTGCCGGCCACGCGTACGCTCGACCTGCGCACCGCGCCAGAAGGCGCGCCGATCAAGGACAGCTTCAAGCGCGGCTTCGAATATTCCGACTGCTGGGTCGACGACGCCCGCCTCGTCGTCATCAATGCGCTCGACGCCGCGGAGCGTGGGGCCAGGATATTCACCCGCACTGCCTGCACCGCCGCCCGCCGCGAAAACGGCCTGTGGTCGGTGGAGATGCGCGACGGTCGAACCGGCGTCAGGACCACAGTCCGGGCACGGGCGCTGATCAACGCCGCCGGACCCTGGGTCAACGACGTCATCAACCGCGTCGGCGGCCAGAATTCCAGGCGCAACGTGCGCCTGGTCAAGGGCAGCCACATCGTTGTGCCGAAATTCTGGGAAGGGCGGCAGGCCTATCTCGTTCAGAACAGCGACAAGCGGGTGATCTTCATCAATCCCTATCAGGACGATCTGGCGCTGATCGGCACCACTGACATTCCCTATGAAGGGCGGCCGGAGGACGTGACCGCCGATGCGAGCGAGATCGATTACCTGATCAAGGCAGTCAATCGCTACTTCAAGCGCCAGCTCGCACGAAGCGACGTCGTCTACTCGTTTTCCGGCGTCAGGCCGCTCTATGACGACAATGCCGACAATCCGAGCGCGGTGACCCGCGATTACATATTCGAACTCGACGCACCGGCTGGGCAGGCGCCGCTGCTTTCGGTCTTCGGCGGCAAGATCACCACCTTCCGCAAATTGGCCGAGCACGCGCTCGACCGTATCGCCCCGTTCTTTCCGAAAATGGGCAAGCCGTGGACCTCGAAAGGGCACCTGCCGGGCGGCGATATCGCCAATGCCGATTTCGAGCAGTTCCTCGGCGACCTCGGCCATGAATTTCCCTGGATGCCGGCATCGCTGGTCAAGCATTACGGCAGGCTCTTCGGCACAAGGACGCGCGATCTGGTCGGCGCGGCCACCTCGCTCGCCGAACTGGGCCGGCGCTTCGGCAAGGATTTTTTCGAGCGCGAAGCCAATTACCTGTTCGAGCATGAATGGGCCGAGACCGCCGCCGATATTCTCGAAAGGCGCACCAAGCACGGCCTGCATCTGTCTGCCGCGGAAAGAACCGCCTTCGAGGACTGGTGCTCGAGCCGGCTGGCAAAGGCCGGCTGATGGCCTTTACGCTTTCGCTCAACACCAATCCGCTGGTCAACCGCTTTGCGGAGCCGGACGACCTGATCGACGCGATCGCCTATCAGATCGGTATCAGGGACGTCCAACTCACCCATGAATTCGTCAATCCCGGCTGGCCGGCGGCGACGATCGCCAAATTCGTCCGCCTGTTCCGCTCCGCGCTCGACCGCACCGGTGTGCGCGTGACCTCCGCGATGACCGGCCCTTACGGCCGGCTCAATCATTTCGGCCATCCCGATGCCGACGTGCGGCGCTACTACGTCGACTGGTTCAAGACCTTTTCAGAAGTTTCGGCCGAGCTCGGCGCCGCAGGCATGGGCACGCAATTCGCGATCTTCACTCACCGGGATTACGACAATCCTGAACGTCGCGCGCGGCTTTTCGACATCGCGCTGGAATGCTGGCGCGAGGTCGCCGAGCATGCCAAAGCAGCCGGCTTGACCTACCTGTTCTGGGAGCCGATGTCGGTCGGCCGCGAATTCGGCCATACGATCGAAAGCTGCCGGGCACTGCAGCGCGAGATCGAAGCGGCCGGCATGGCCGTCCCGTTCAAGATGATGGTCGACATCGACCATGGCGACGTGACCTCGAGCAATCCGGCGGACACCGACCCTTATGCCTGGGCCGAAGCCTTTCCCAGGCAATCGCCGATCATCCACGTCAAGCAGTCGTCGATGAACAAGGGTGGTCACTGGCCGTTCATTGCCGCTCACAACAAGGACGGCCGCATCACGCCGGAAAAGCTGCTGGAGACGGTTCGCCGTGGCGGCGGCGTCGACAACGAGATCTGCCTCGAATTGTCGTTCCGCGAGCGCGAGCCCGTCGACCACCAGGTCATCGCCATGATCCGCGAGTCGGTCGACTACTGGGCACCCTTTATCGAGACCGGCAGGGCCGATCTCTTGCCGCGAGCATGATCGGATGAGCAGGAGCTGAGGCAGCTCCTGCTCAGAGCCGGAATACGTCAGCCAAATTTCGGATCGAGGCTTCCGGACTTGTAGCGCTTGGCCATTTCCGACAGCGGCAGCGGCTTGATCTTCGGTGCGTTGCCGGCGGTGCCGAATTGCTCGAAGCGCTCCTTGCACAGCTTCCGCATCGCGGCCATTGCCGGCGTCAGATATTTGCGCGGATCGAATTCGCTCGGGTTCTCGGTCAGCACCTTGCGGATTGCGCCGGTCAGCGCCATGCGGTTGTCGGTATCGATATTGATCTTGCGCACCCCGTGCTTGATGCCGCGCTGGATCTCTTCGACCGGCACGCCCCATGTCGGCTTCATCTGGCCGCCATATTTGTTGATGATCTCCTGCAACTCCTCCGGCACCGAGGACGAGCCGTGCATGACGAGATGCATACTCGGCAGACGGCGGTGGATTTCCTCGATGACGTTCATGGCCAGTACAGCGCCGTCCGGCTTGCGGCTGAACTTGTAGGCGCCGTGGCTGGTGCCCATGGCGACTGCCAGCGCATCGACACGGGTGTCGCGCACGAACTGTTCGGCCTGCACGGGATCGGTCAGCAGCTGGTCGTGGCTGATGACGCCCTCGACGCCATGGCCGTCCTCCTGCTCGCCGCCGCCCATCTCCAGCGATCCGAGAACGCCGATCTCGCCTTCCACCGAGACGCCGCCCCAATGCGCCATGTCGACGACGCGGTGGGTGATGCCGGAATTATAGGCGTAGTCGGCCGGCGTCTTGCCGTCTTCCTTCAGCGATCCGTCCATCATCACCGAGGTGAAGCCGTGCTGGATCGCGGTGACGCAGGTCGCTTCGTTGTTGCCATGGTCGAGATGCATGCAGACCGGGATATTGGGATGGATTTCGACCAGCGCGTCGATCAGCTTGGCTAGCACCACATCGTTGGCGTAGGCTCGCGCGCCGCGGCTCGCCTGCAGGATAACCGGCGATTTGGTCTCCTCGGCTGCCTCCATGATGGCGAGGCCCTGTTCCATATTGTTCATGTTAAAGGCAGGCACGCCATAGCCGTATTCGGCGGCATGATCGAGCAATTGTCTCAGTGTGATGCGAGCCACTCAGTAGTCTCCCGTATCCGGTTTCGAGCCAGTGTTTGCGGGCCGTTCGGTTGTCGTCGAGCCCCTGATGCTTCTGGCCGGATTTCCGCGGCACCGCAACCGCTGGGCGCTCGGCCGGCAGCAATTCTTGTTACAGGACGCGACCAGAAGCGTCATAATATCCCATAGAGATATAACATTATCACAAAAAATTTCGTGGCTTGTGCGACGTTTGCTGTTATGTCTCGGAACCGGATTGCACGAGGAAGCCGCGGAAATGAAGAGCGACGGCCGTCGGCAAGGCATCATGGATTTTCTGATGGACATCGGCACCGCCAGTGTCGACGATCTTGCCTCACGCTTCGGCGTGTCAAAGATGACTGTCCACCGCGACCTCGACGAGCTCGAGGAAAGCGGCTTCCTGCGCAAGGTGCGCGGCGGCGCCTCGATCCAGCCGAGCAGCCTTTTCGAGAGCGATTTCCGCTACCGCCAGCGGCTGGCCGGCGACGAGAAGAAGCGCATCGCCGCCGCTGCCGTGACGATGATCGAACCGGGTCAGACGGTGATCATCGACGACGGCTCAACCGCGGGCGGCGTTGCTCGGCATCTTGCCGATCTGCGTCCGCTGACGGTGATCTCGAACAATCTGGCTGTCATCCAGGATTTGGCGGGCGTTGCCGGCATCAACCTGATTGCGCTCGGCGGCCAATACAACAAGAAGTTTCACGGCTTCTTCGGCCTGCTCGCCGAGGACACGCTGAAATCATTGCGCGCCGATGTCGCGTTCCTGTCGTCATCGGCCATCCATGGTGCCTCTGCCTTTCACCAGGATCAGGAAGTGGTCCAGACCAAACGGTTGATGATGGCCGCAGCAGCGCGCAAATATCTGCTGGTCGATCATGGGAAATTCGGCCGCACTGCCTTGCACTTCCTGACAGATCTCAAGGCCTTTGACACGGTCTTCACCGGCCGCGAGCCGCAGCCGCAGATGCGCGCCGCGCTGGATGGTGCCGGCGTTTCGCTGACAGTGATCGCAGAATAGGAGGGCACGTATGGTTTATTGGGTCGGCACCAGCTGGAAAATGAACAAGACGCTCGCCGAGGCGATGGCTTTCGCCGAGGCGCTGGCGGAGTTCGTCCCCGGTTTCGACGAGCGCATCCAGCCTTTCGTCATCCCGCCCTTCACGGCGATCCGCGAGGTCAAGAAAGCGCTGTCGCCGACGCGCATCAAGGTCGGCGCGCAGAACATGCATTGGGCCGACGCCGGCGCCTGGACCGGCGAGATCTCGCCGGTCATGCTGAAAGACTGCGGCCTCGACATGGTCGAGCTCGGCCACAGCGAACGGCGCGAGCATTTCGGCGAGACCGACAACGCCGTCGGTCTGAAGACTGCGGCGGCGGTGAAGCACGGTCTCGTGCCACTCATCTGCGTCGGCGAGACCCTGGCTCAACGCGACAGCGGGCAGGCCGCTGCGGTGCTGGCCTTGCAGGTGCACGGCGCGCTGCAGTTTCTCGAAGGCGCGGCGAAGGCGGCGACGATCCTGTTTGCCTATGAGCCCGTCTGGGCGATCGGCGACAAGGGCGTGCCGGCCAGTTCGGACTATGCCGACAGGCAGCAGGCGCTAATCAAGAAAATCGCACGCGACCTGCTGCCGGCGGTGCCGCCGGTGCTTTATGGCGGCAGCGTCAATCCGCAAAATGCCGCCGAACTGGTCGGCCAGCCCAACATCGACGGCTTGTTCATCGGCCGCTCGGCCCGGCAGGCGGACGGCTATATCGACATCCTCAAGCGCGCCTCGGCGGCGATCTGAACATCAAACAGGAAGGAAACGGAACATGAAAATTGCCATTGGAGCTGATAGCGCCGGTAAGCCGCTGCTCGACGTCATTGCCGCTCACCTCGCTACCAAGCCCGGCCTCACGGTTAGCGACCTCAGCCAGTCGGGCTACTATGCCGACCTGTCACAGAAGCTCGCGCAGACCATCCTGGACGGCGAAAACGATCGCGGCATCCTGTTTTGCGGCACCGGCATCGGCGTATCCATATCCGCCAACAAGGTGCCCGGCATTCGCGCCGCACTCACCCACGACACCTATTCGGCCGAGCGCGCGGCAAAATCCAACAACGCCCAGATCATCACCATGGGCGCCCGCGTCATCGGCCCGGAACTGGCCAAGTCGATCGTCGATGCATGGCTTGCATCGGAATTCGATGAGAAGGGACCGTCGGCCGGCAATGTCCAGGCGATCGACAGGCTCGACGCGGCGAAGCGGGGTTAAGCCAGACTGTTCCACATCGCTCTGATAATCGTCACGGCCGATGCGGCGCCGGGGTCCATATGCCCGAGCGAGCGCTCGCCGAGCCGCGATGAGCGGCCCTTGGCGGCGATCATGTCCTTGGTCGCCTCGGCACCTCGTTCGGCCGCTGCAAGTGCAGCCTCCAGGCTCTCGGACAGGCTCTTGCCGGCTTCCTGCGCGGCACCCGCTGCTTGCGCAGCCGGCAGCCAGGCGTCGACCATGGTCTTTTCGCCGAGCTCGGCCTTGCCGCGATCCTGGATGCCTTGCGCCATCGCCCGGAGCATGGCGATGGTGTCAGCGTCCTCCAGAATTGCCTTGCCTTTGACGGCGGCGGCACCGCGCATGAAGGCGGTCGCATAGAGCGGGCCTGACGAGGCGCCGACCGCGTTGAGGAAGGATTTCGCCGCAGTGTTGAGCAGCGCCGTCGGCTCGGTCGCCGCGAGGTCGAGTTGCGCTAGTGCATCGCGCGCAGCTGTGAAGCCTAGTGCCATGGCGATGCCATGGTCGGCGTCGCCGATGACGCCGTCGAGTTGGCAGAGCCTGTCCTTGTCGGCGTCGATCGCCGCCGCGATCTCATCGAACATTCTTTTCAAGCCGACTGAATCGATCGAGGTCATGATGCTTTCTCAGCCGGCGCGGAACATGGCGCAGTCGCAAGGATGGTCGAGCATCGCCTGCAACTCGCCGTCGAGATGCATCAGCGTCACCGAGGCGCCGGCCATTTCGAGCGAGGTGCAGTAATTGCCGACCCAGGTCGCGTGGACGGAAATACCGACGTCATCCAGCCTCTGCTTGACGCGTCGGTTCATGATGTAGAGCTCCATCAACGGCGTTGAGCCGAGCGAATTGACCAGAACGGCGACCTTATCGCCGCGCGCCGGCGCCATCTCGTCGAGGACCTTGTCCAGCATTTCGTCGGTGATCTCGTCGGCCGTTTTCAACTTTCCGCGCGCGATGCCTGGCTCGCCATGGATGCCCATGCCGATCTCCATCTCGTCCGGTCCGATCTCGAAATTGGGCCGGCGGGTCTGCGGCAGCGAGCAGGGCGACAGCGCCACGCCCATGGTGAAGGTGTGATCGTTGGCCTTCCTGGCGATACGCTCGCATTCATCGAATGACAGCATCTGGTCGCATGCGGCACCGGCGGCCTTGAAGATGAAGAAATTGCCGGCGACGCCGCGCCGCTTCTGCCTCTGGTCGCGCGGCGCCGAGGCGACATCGTCGGTGGTCAGCACGGTGCGCACCTCGATGTCGTCCATTGCCGCCATTTCGGCGGCCATGTCGAAGTTCATCACGTCGCCGGCATAGTTGCCGTACATGAACAGCACGCCGGCGCCACCGCTGGCCGCCTGGGCGCATTCGAGGATCGGGTCCGGCGGCGGCGAGGCGAACACATTGCCGATCGCGGCGGCGTCGGCCAGCCCCTTGCCGACGAAGCCGAGGAAGGTCGGCTCATGGCCCGAGCCGCCGCCGATGACAAGGCCGACCTTGTCTGGGCGCGGTCCGTCGCGGGCGATAATGGCGCGCGGACTGCCGTCCGCGCTTCTGAGGTGGCGCGGATGCGCGGCCAGAATACCCTCCAGCATCTCGTCGACGGAGCGATTGCCGTCATTGATGATCTTCTTGGTCTGCACCGGCATCCTCCTGCTTCGTGAGATACTACAGCGCCTTACCGGGATTTCCACCCGGCGGTGGAGGTTTCACGCCGCGATGTGTTCGCGTGCTGCCAGCAGTTGCACGCAGGCACTGGCCGCCTCTTTGCCCTTGACCTTGAAATGCTCGAAGAAGAAGCGGTGATGGTCCGCGCTATCATGGTAGTTGTGCGGCGTCAGCACCGCCGAAAGCACCGGCACGCCAGTCGACAATTGCACATTCATCATGCCGTCGATGACCGCGCTTGCAACAAACTCGTGCCGGTAGATGCCGCCATTGACGACGAACGCGGCGCCGAGGATAGCGGCATAGCGGCCGGTCACGGCAAGCGTCTTTGCATGCAGGGGAATCTCATAAGCGCCAGGCACATCGAAGACATCGACGGCAAAGCGTTTCTCTCCGAGAACCGCCAGTTCCGCCTCGAATGCTTCAACGCATTGGTCGACAATATCGGCATGCCAACGCGCGCGAACAACGGCAACGCGGATCGTTTCATAGTCGTTGTGGGAATGCTGATTCATGGGTCCATCCTTCCGTTTCGAACCAGAATCAGGACGCACGATACGGAGTCCGAACCGCGAAAGCGGACCGTCTTCCATTTCGTTCTCTTCCATCCGGACTGTGACCGTCGGCTCCGGAATCACACCGGATCTGCTGACCCCTCCGGCTAACCGGAAAGCGCTCGCGGGCTTGGGCCGAGACCCTTACCGCCGGTGGGACTTTCACCCCGCCCTGAGAACATTGACGGCGTTTGTATGGAAGGGCCGGAAAGCGCTGTCAACCACCGGCATCGTCATCGATGGCGCAGAAATAGCGATCCGTTTCGACCTGGTCACCGTTGAGGGCGAGGGAGGAGAGCGTCAAATGGCGATCACAGGTAAGGCAGGCAGCACCTTGTCCAAGGTGATGGGAAATTCACGCACTCGCACGCCGGCCGCGTTGTAAACGGCGTTGGCGACAGCAGCCCCCGCACCGCACACGCCGAGCTCGCCGAGACCCTTTGCGCCAAGCGGGTTGGCCTTGTCGTCGTCTTCCTCGAGGAAGGCGACCTCCATATCGGGGACATCGCCATTGACCGGCACATGATACTCGGCAAGATCGTGATTGACGAAGTGGCCGTAGCGCGGGTCGAGCACCGTCTGCTCCATCAGCGCTGCACCGATCCCCCAGGTCATGCCGCCGATGATTTGCGAGCGCGCGGTCTTGGCGTTGAGGATACGGCCCGCGCCGATCACAGCCAGCATCCGGCGCATGCGGATTTCACCGGTATCGCAATCGACAGCGACCTCTGCGAAATGCGCGCCATAGGAATGCTGCGAATAGGTCTTGTATGACTGGGTGGTGGCGCCCGCGGCTACGGAGCCTTCGGCTTCGAGCCCGTCGGGAGAGATCCCTCGGATAAGATCGGCCAGGCTCGCCGATCGCTGGCCGACCCTGACCTCGCCGTCGGCAAAGCTTGCCTCGGTGGCGTTCGCGCCGCGCAACGGCGAGGCTTCGTTCGACAGCGCCGCCTCCAGGATCTGTTTCTTGAGGACGTTGCACGCATTATACAAGGCCGAACCCGCGCTTGCTGCGCCCCAGGACCCGCCGGAGCCGGCGGTACGCGGGAAGCGGCTGTCGCCGAGCTCCACCTTGACGGACGAGATCGGCAGGCCGAGGCTCTCGGCGGCAATCTGGGTCAGGATCGTATAGGTGCCGGTCCCAATATCGGTCATGTCGAGCCGCGCCGTCACCCGACCGTCCCGGTCGATCGCAACCCGCGCCGTCGCCGCGCCGATATAGTTCGGACGGATCGCCGCCGCCATGCCGTGGCCGATAAGCTTGCGGCCCTCCCGAGTTCGGCCCGGTGTCGGGTTTCTCCGCTCCCAGCCGAAACGGCGGGCGCCTTCCTCCATGCAGGCGACGAGATTGCGGGTGGAGAACGGCACGCCGCGCTCGGGATCCTGTGCCGGTTCGTTGCGGATCCTGAGTTCGATCGGGTCCAGACCGGCGCGCTCGGCGAGCTCATCCATGGCGCATTCGAAAGCCAGCATGCCGGGCGCTTCGCCCGGCGAGCGCATCCATTCGCCGCGGTTGATGTCCAGCGGAACCAGGCGATGGCGGGTGAGACGGTTCGGCGCCGCGTAGAGCGAGCGCGCAAAAACTGCCGTTTGTTCGCAGTACTCCTCCAAGCTGGACGTTGCCGACCAGACATCGTGTGCCATCCCGGTGAGCCGCCCGTCAGTGTCCGCGCCGAGACGTACCTGTTGGACCATCTCTGCGCGATGACCGGCATTGGCGAACATCTGTTGTCGCGTCAGCGCGATCTTCACGGGGCGCTGCAGCACCTGCGCTGCAAGTGCGGCCAGGATCGTGTCGGCATGGGCAATCAGCTTGGAGCCGAAGCCTCCGCCGATGAAGGGGCTGACGATGCGCACTCGCTCGAGCGGGATGCGAAGCGTGCTGGCGACCCCGGCCCGGAAGTTCGCGAGGGTCTGCGCCGATGTACGGATCGTCAGCTCGTTGCCTGACCAGGCAGCAAGCGTCGCATGCGGCTCCATCGGATTGTGATGTTCGAAGGGGGTCCCGTAAGTGGAATCGATCTTGATCGGCGCCGTCGCAAAGGCGCGCTCGAAGTCGCCGACCACGCTGTCGGTCTCGAAGCCGGCATTGGTCCGCTTTGGCGCGTAGGCGTCGGCGATATGTCCCGGTAGATCGTAGAGGCCCGGCTCCTCGTCGTAGCGTACTCTGATGAGGCCCGCAGCAGCGCGCGCCGCCTCGAACGTCTCCGCAACGACCAGCGCGACCGGCTCGTCGTAATACCGTACCTGATCGCTGTTGAGCGCGGGCCGGGGGCGCGCGAAGACCTCCGGCACCGTTGGCGTGACCGTTGGGCCGAAATCCGGCTGGGCCGGCGCATTCCGGTGCGTCATGACGAGCAGCACTGCCGGCGCCCGTTCGGCTTCGGCCGTGTCGATCTCGGCGATGCGGCCCTTGGCGACGGAGGCGCCGAGAATGTAGCCATAGGCTGTACCATCCAGCTCATTCTCGTAAGCGTATGTGGCGCCGCCCGTCACTTTGAGCGGACCGTCGATGCGGTCGATCGGCCGCCCGATGATGCCAGCATCGGCACGAGGTTTCACCCTTGAATGGGTGGCGGAGCCGGGCAGTCCGGGTATGGTCTCGTTCATAAGTCACCTAAAGATTTTTCATCTGGAGTTCGGAGGCATCGAGGCCGCGACGACGCGCTTCCTCGCACCTTTATGTTCGTCGCGCGGCGGCCGGAGCTCACGCGGCGATCTCGCCGAAATACTCGCGAAACTCGACCAGCCTCCCTGTTGGGCCGGCTCGCATGAAGATCGCATGCAGGCCAGTGTAGGGCGCGCCACCGATTGTCCCGCTCCCGCGATCGCAGACGATGACCCAGTCGGCGGCGAAGAGCTTGAGATCGACGGTCGATTTCGTGATCCTGTTCCCCTGCGCTTGATGCGCGGCGGTCCAGGCTGCGAGTGCCCGTTTGCCCTCTGGCGGTCCGTGTCGGCCTCGTTGCTCGCCGACAGGGAATTGGAAGGTCATCGTCTCATCGCAACAGTCAAGGAATGCCGTCCAGTCGCCAGAGGCCCAGCCGGCAAAGAAGGCGTCTACGGCGGCCTCGAGCCCGTGACGAGCTCCCGGGTCGGATGTGGCGCCCCAGGCTGTGGCGGCAGAGACGAGAAGGCCGCCAGCCGCGGCGGCAACGGCGCGTCGCGTGAGTTTCATATCGATCTCCTGCTCGGCGCCGGCATCTGGGAACAGCGGTTCGGGGTCGTCGTCTCTGTCATCGCATCGCCTCATGCACTCTCGGCGGCAGCAGCCAGCGTGTGCCGTATCGTCCGTTTCGCCAGCGGGATCTTGAAACCATTGGCGCCATGACCGACGGCTCCGGCGAGCGCGGCTTCGGCCGCGTCGCTAAAGGCACCGTCGGATGCCGCCGCGCCTGCCAGCGCGCGCTCCGCCTCCGTCGCGCGCCAGGGTTTCGCTGCCACGCCGCCCATGGCGATCCGAGTGCTTCGGATACGGTCGCCGCTTTTCTCGACGATTGCTGCCACCGACAACAGCGCGAAGGCGTAGGAAGCACGGTCGCGCACCTTGCGGTAAACCTGTCGGCCGGGTGGCGGCGGCGGCAGGGCAACCGAGACGACTATTTCGCCGTGGCCGAGCACGGTCTCCACCTGGGGCGTCGCCTCGGGCAACCGATGGAAATCGCCGATCGGGATCGTGCGGGTCTCGCCGCCGGGCGAGACGGTCTCAATCCTGGCGTCGAGCCCGGACATGGCGACCGCCATGTCGGAGGGATGGACCGCAATGCAGGCTTCGCTCGCGCCGAGTACGGCGTGCATGCGGTTGAAGCCCTGAAGCGCCGCGCAGCCCGAACCCGGCTGGCGCTTGTTGCAGGGCATGTTGCGGTCATAGAAGTAAGGGCAGCGCGTGCGCTGCAGGAGATTGCCGCTTGTCGAGGCCTTGTTGCGTATCTGTCCGGACGCTCCCGCCAGCAGCGCTTGCGTGAGCATCGGGTAGCGCGACCTTACCCGCGGGTCGGCGGCGAGATTGCTATTGCGGACCTGGGCGCCGACCCGAAGCCCGCCTTCCGCCGTCTCCTCGATCCGATCAAGCGGCAGCCGGCTGATGTCGACGAGATGCGCTGGGCGCTCGATCTCGAGCTTCATCAGGTCGAGCAGGTTGGTGCCGCCGCTGATGAACTTGGCGTCCGGCCGGGCCGCAACCGCGGCCGCCGCCTGCTCAGCACTCGCCGCACGTTCATAAGTGAAGGACTGCATTGCTCATGCCTCCTCTGCCGCGTCGCGGATTGCAGCGACAATGTTCGGATAGGCGGCGCAACGGCAGATGTTGCCGCTCATCCGCTCGCGGATCTCGGCATCGGTGAGAGCGACGGAAGCCGCTGCCACGTCGGCGCTCGCATGGCTTGGCCAGCCGGCCCGCGCCTCGCCCAGCATGCCAACCGCCGAGCAGATCTGGCCTGGCGTACAGTAGCCGCACTGGAAACCGTCGCGGGCGACGAAGGCGGCCTGGACCGGATGCAGCCGGTCACCCTCGGCAAGGCCCTCGATAGTGGTGATCTCGTCGCCTTCATGCATTGCGGCAAGCGTCAGGCAGGAATTGATCCGGCGCCCATCGACGAGCACCGTGCATGCGCCGCACTGGCCGTGGTCGCAGCCCTTCTTCGAGCCGGTGAGGCCGAGATGGTTGCGCAGGGCGTCGAGCAGCGTCGTCCGCGGGTCGAGCTCGACGGCAAGATCCTTCGCGTTGATCCGTAACGACATCGTCATCGTCGGTAGCGGCGAGGACGATGCAGCCGCCGTGACGGTCTCGGCCGGCTCGGCGTCAACCGGTAGTCCGGTAGCCAGCAGCACCCCAGTCGCAACACCGCCTTCCAATACCATCCGACGCGTCGGCCCGCTCCTGTTGTCCGTTTTGGCCATGCATGATCTCCCAGCCGCAATGAGGCGCAGACGGCAACTTGACCCGAGCGAACCCTCGGGTTCTGTCACCCAACGACACTGGAGGTGGGAGTGCGGGCGGCGGCTTTCTTTCAAGAAACCGGCGGCACTATCAGGATTCTGGAGAAGAATTCACCCGATAGGCACGAGGCGTCATGCCCCTCAGACGTCGGAAGGTCGTGGTGAAGTGGCTCTGGCTTGAGAAGCCGAGCCGAAAGGCAATGACACCGATCGACAAACCCGTTTCGCGCAGCAGCGCCTCCGCTCGCCGCACCCGTTCCTCGATCACATAGGCGTAGGGTGCAAGGCCGGTCGTCGCCTTGAAGCGACGCGCAAAACTGTCGACGGCCATGCCCGCGGCGGCTGCCAGCTCGCTTAGCGAAATGTCGGAATTCATATGCGCATCGATGTAATCCCGAACGCGACCAAGTGCCCGGCGGCTGAGACAGCCGTGACGTACAAACCGCGGTTGCTCCCGGCTCAGGTTGGCCACGCGGAGACTGACGAGGGCGACCAGATGCTCGACATAGGCAGTGTCTGGCTTGTGGCCGAGTGCCATCTCGTCACGAAGCGAACTCAAGAGCGTGGCGACGACCGCGTCTTTCTTGTTTACCAGTATAGGCAGGTTCCTCAGGCGTTCGCATCCGGGAAGCCCGATATCGGGATCGATCCACAGGGCTGAATAGGAGAGGTTTACATCGCGATAGAAGCCCTGTCGTTCCGCGCCTGCCGGGACGAAGGTGAGGGCTCCGGGACGGTCCATTCCGTCGTAAAGGGATCGTGCCTCGTGCCGGATGGATGTATGGGACGTGCCGCCTTCTTCGGTCAGCACGATCAGATGATGAGGGGCTGTCCAGCGGAGCTCCGCCTCCCGGCACGCCCACCGCCGGTTGTCGAAGACGATCGAGGAACTGATCCATGACGCGGTTTGCAGGGGCTCCGACTTCTCGTCCTTGCTCCGAACCCGTCCGTCACCAAGCAACGGTCTGAATGACATCGCGGTATCCCGCTGGTTCACTCGCCGAGCCGTGGGCAGCCCCGGCTTCGAGCGTTGGGCGCCGCCCCGCCGCTACGCATACGGCCGTCCATGTGGGACAGGCAACGGGCGTTTTTAACCGTGCCGTGTTCAAGAAATCGTGAGATCAGGCAAATCCGGAGCGCCCTCCCGGAAAAGCCGATCATCCGCGCTCGGGAAACATCACCCTCAGGCCTTCGCGCGAGGCCGTAGCGACACCGCGTTCGGTGATCAAGCCGGTGACCAGCCGCGCCGGCGTCACGTCGAAGGCCGGATTGGCCGCCGGCGTGCCTTCCGGGGATACGCGGACCTGGGCGATCTCGCCGGAAGCGGTCTTGCCCCAGACCAGTGAGACCTCGTCGGGCGAGCGCTGTTCGATCGGGATGTCGGCCAGCCCGTCGCCCACGGTCCAGTCGATCGTCGGCGACGGCAGCGCGACATAGAACGGCACGTCGTTGTCGGCGGCGGCGAGCGCCTTGAGATAGGTGCCGATCTTGTTGCACACATCGCCGTCGGCGGTGGTCCTGTCGGTGCCGACGACGACCATGTCGATCTGGCCGCGCTGCATCAGATGGCCGCCGGCGTTGTCGACAATGAGCGTATGCGGCACGCCGTGGCCGGCCATCTCCCAGGCGGTCAATTGGGCACCCTGGTTGCGGGGTCGCGTTTCGTCGACATAGACATGGACTGGAATACCGGCTTCCGTCGCAAGATAGATCGGCGCGGTGGCGGTGCCGTAGTCGACGGTGGCCAGCCAGCCGGCATTGCAGTGGGTCAGGATATTGACTGGTTCGCCCGGCTGCTTGCGCGCCGCGATCGCCTTGATGATTTCGAGCCCATGGGCGCCGATGGCGCGGTTGAGGCCGACATCCTCGTCGGCGATCTCGCCGGCACGCCGATAGGCAGCCGCGGCACGTTCTGCCAGGGGAAGCGTCAGCAGGAAGCGCTGCATTTCGTTCAGCGCCCAGCGCAAATTGATCGCCGTCGGGCGCGTTTCGTGCAAGGTTGCCCAGACGGCGTCGAGTGCTGCATCCGACGGATCGTCGGCCATCTGCATGGCGACGCCATAGGCCGCGGTGACGCCGATCAGCGGCGCCCCGCGAACCCACATGTCGCGGATTGCCGTGGCGATGCCGGCGACGGTATCGATCTTTTCGATACGGAAATCATGCGGCAGCCAGCGCTGGTCGATGATCTCCACCGAACGCCCGTCGTCACTCGGCCAGATGGTGCGGTAGTGGCGGTCGCCGACGTTCAAATCCTGCTCTCCCGTTCGATCAGCGCGGCCAACCGGTTGACCTCGTCGATGCTGTGGATCTGGCGCCGGTTGACGGCGAGGTGACGGCCGAATTTCAGCGCCTTTGCCTCACATCTGGCGCGCAGATCCGGATCGGCAATGGTCTCGAAATCGGCATTGTGGGCAAGGCCGAGAATTCGCCGGTGAACCTCGACGCCGGCAAAGCCGAGCAGATCGGTCCAGATCGAATGCAGCATGTGGTCTAGCGCCTGCTCGGCGCCAAGCCTGTCGCCCTGATCTTCGAACAGGCTCTTCTGGTAGAGCATGCCGGTACGCTCGGTTCGCCACAGATGCGAGAACTCGGCGCGAAACACCGACCATGTCTCGACCGTAACGCCGATCAGATAGTCACGCATGGCGTCGCGGCTTCCGTCCTGTTCATGGCCGCGCTGCGAGAAGAACGCCATCCAGAAATTGGCGAGCAGCATGCCGACGTCGAAGGCGATCGGCCCGTAGAAGGCGAATTCGGGGTCGATCATCCTCGTTTCGGTGTCGGTGACCATGATCGAGCCGGAATGCAGGTCGCCATGCAGCAGCGTCTCGGCATTGGCAGCGAAGATGTGCTTCATGCGCTGCGCCTCGACCTTGAGGTCGCGGTCGGCGCGCAGCTCGGCGACAATGCCGTCGAGCTGCGGGCTGGTGTGCCGGTTCATCTTGGCATCGAAATACGGATCCGAGAAAACCAGGTTCTCGGTGATGTCGCAGAGTTCGACATTGTCGGCGAACAGCGCCAGATCGGCCTTGCGGTCCTTGGTCGCCATATGCAGGTCGGAGCCGCGAAACAACGTGCGGGCCATGAACAAGCCGATGTCTGTCGCGATGTTGGGCAATTGCCGGCCTTCGATCAGCGCCCGCCGCAGGATAATGTGCGGCGACAGATACTCCATGATGATCAGCGCCTGGCCTTCGTCGAAGTGATAGATATCGGGCACCGAACCCGGCGCCCGCGCCTGTTGCCGCGTCAGCGCATGGTATTCGAAGAAGGAGCGTTTTAGCGGCAGCGGCCAGCTGTCGCCGACCAGCCGGACGTAGGGCAGGGCCTGCTTGACGACGGCCGCACCCTCAGCACCCTCGACGATGAACACCAGGTTCAGATTGCCGTCGCCGACTTCACGAACCTTCCACTGGCTCGTATCCTTGCCGATCTGCGAACACAGGGCCTCGTTGGCACCCAGACGGCCCGCCAGTGTCTCGACCGACAGTGCTTCGAACGGCGATTTCCCAGTCATCCTCACCTCCCGCTCATGTGCTCCGATGATAGCGGAGCCAACGCGGTCGGGCCAAGCTAGGAAGCCTGCTGGCAATTGTCAATCGTGTTGACAATTGCCGATATAGCCCATAGCGTCATGGTCAGGGAGGAACGAATGGGCAATGATGCCGTGTTCCGCGTCGACGGCCTGAGGAAATCCTTTGGCCATATCGAGGTGCTTGGCGGCGTCTCGCTCGAATTGCGTGCCGGCGAAGTGACCGTGCTGATGGGCGCCAACGGCGCCGGCAAATCCACCCTCGTCAAGATCATCAGTGGTGTCTACGACCATGGCGGCGGCACGATGTCGCTTGCCGGTCACGTGTTCGACCCGAAAACGCCGGCGGAGGCGATCCGCGCCGGCGTCGTTACCGTCCACCAGAACATCAATGACGGTGTCGTCGCCGACCTCGACGTCGCCACCAACCTTACCCTCGACAGGTTGAGCGGCAGCGGCGTGCCGACCCTGTTCAATCCAGGCCGGGTGCGTCGCGAGGCAAAGGCGGTGGCCCACCGCATGGGACTGGCCATCGACCTCAAGGCCCGGATCAGCGATCTCTCTCTGGCCGACCGCCAGATGGTGGCGATCGCCCGCGCCATGGCGCACCGGCCGAAAGTGCTGATCCTCGACGAGCCGACCTCCTCGCTGTCCAGCGCCGAAGCCGACCGGCTGTTCGCGCTGCTCGACCGGCTTCGCCAGCAAGGCGTGGCCATCCTCTACATCTCGCACCGTATGTCGGATATCAGACGGCTTGCCGATCGCATCATTTCGATGCGCGATGGGGTTATCTCAGGTATCTTCGACAAGAAGCCGCTGGATTACGAAGGTGCGGTCAACGCCATGCTCGGCCGCAAGATCCAGCTCGAGCGGATCGTCGCCAGGAATTCGGCCAAAGCAATTTTCACTGCCGACGCGCTGCGGATTGCTGAAGGCGCCAGGCCGATCTCGCTGACCCTCGGCGATGGCGAGGTCGTTGCCATCACCGGCCTTGTCGGTGTCGGCAAGACCGTGCTCGCCGAGACGCTGTTCGGCCTGCGCCAGCCGCTGGCCGGGACCATGGTGCTGAACGGGAAACCTTATGCTCCGGCATCGACCGGCGAAGCGATTGCCGCCGGTGTGTTTCTCGTCGCCAAGGACCGAGGCGAAAATGGCATCGTCGGCGACTTCAACATCCAGGAGAATATCAGCCTGCCGTTCCACAGCCGCATGTCGCGTCTCGGTGTTCTCAAACGCCGTATCGAACGCGCCATTGCCCGCCAGCAGATCCAGGAGCTCGGCATCGTCTGCCGCTCGGAGAGGGACGAGATGGCGTCGCTTTCCGGCGGCAATCAGCAAAAGGTGATGGTCGCCCGCTGGATGTCGCAGGCGGCAAGGCTTTTCATCCTCGACGAGCCCTTTCAGGGCGTCGACATTTCGGCTAGGCGCGACATCGCCGCCAAGCTGCGGGCCAGCGCCCACGGCCGCGCGACGCTGCTGTTCGTCACCGAACTCGACGAAGCCCTGGAGACGGCCGATCGCATCCTGGTGATGTCGGAGCAGACGATCGTCGGCGAGCACCGCAATACCGATGTCGATCTCGAGCGTCTGCTGGCCGAAGTGGCGGGCGGGCCGTTGCACAGCGCAGCCTGACGGCGGGATGACGATGAGAATTGGAATGGAGAGGGCATGAATTCGGGTTGGATAAAGACGGTGCCGGCGTGCGGGAGCGCTGAATGATGCTGCGCGACAATGCTATTCGCTACGGCTTCATCGTTCTGTTGTTCGGGCTGATCGCCTATTTCGCCGTCGCTGCCGATGGTTTCGTCTCGCCGCAAAGTGCTGTCTTCATCTTCCAGTCGGTCGCCATCACCGGCGTTCTGGCGCTCGGTGTCACCGCCACGCTGGTCGTCGGCGGCTTCGACCTGTCGATCGGCTCTGTCGCCACCAGCGCCATGATGGCGGCTGCCTATGTCATGGTGGTGCTGGGGCAGAACGCCGTCGTGGCGGTCGTCGTCTGTCTTGTGATCGGCGCCGTCGTCGGCCTGATCAATGGCTGGCTGATCGTCTATATGCGGGTTCCGGACCTTTTGGCGACGCTCGGCATGATGTTCCTGCTTGTCGGCCTGCAGCGCATCCCGACCGAAGGCCGTTCGATCGCCACCGGCATGACCATGCCCGACGGCTCGGTCGCCAACGGCAGCTTCGGCGCCGCGTTCCTGGCGCTGGGCCGCCATCGCTTCGATTTCTTCATCCCGAACCTCATTCCGGTGTCGGTCGTCGTTCTGCTCGTGCTGGCGGTGCTGATCTGGTTTTTTCTCGAATACACGCGTTTCGGGCGCATGATGTATGCGGTCGGCAGCAACGAACGCGCCGCAGAACTCGCCGGCGCGCCTGTCAAGGCATACAAAATCTGGGCCTACGTTATTTCGGGAGTTTTTGCCTCGATCGGCGGCATTTTGCTCGCTGCCCGGCTTGGACGCGGCGACATCGCCTCGGGTAATAATCTGTTGCTCGACGCGGTGGCTGCGGCACTCATCGGTTACGCGGTTCTCGGCGCCGCCAAGCCGAACGCCTTCGGCACGGCTGTCGGCGCGGTGTTTGTCGGCGTGCTGCTGCAAGGCCTGACGATGATGAACGCGCCTTACTACACGCAGGATTTCGTCAAGGGCGTGGTTCTCGTGGTCGCTCTTGTCTTTACCTTCGCCCTTTCCGGCAGGGGCAGGAGATAGGGTTCGACCGGGTCATATTTTGGGTTCAACAAGTGGAGGAAACGACGTGAACATCACAAGAAGGCTTTTGGGGAAGGCAGCGCTCGGGCTTGCCGGCGCAACATTGCTGATGCAGATGCCGGCAATAGCGCAGGACAGGCCGCCGCCGTTCGACAAGCCGGGTGCCGTCAAGATAGCGCTGGTCCGCTATCTCTCGACCGGCGACTTCTTCCAGGCCTACCTTTCCGGCGTCGAGGCGCAGGCCAAGGCGCTCGGTGTCGACCTGCGCGTGCTCGATAGCCGCCAGGACGCGGCGCTTCAGGCGGACATGGTCGACCAGGCTATCGCGCTCGGCGTCCAGGGCATCATCATCCAGCACGGACTGACGGAATCGATGAAGGACGCCGCCCAGCGTGCGGTCGACGCCGGCATCAAGGTCGTCGCCTTCGACGTCAATGTCGAAAACCCCAAGATCCCGCAGATCGAACAGTCCGACCGCGACCTCGCGCGCCTGGCGCTCGAACAGGCGGTCAAGGACAATGGCGAGAGCTGGAAGGCCGGCTATGTCTATGTCGCCGGCATCGCGCCGCTCGACCGCCGCAACGAGACCTGGGTCGAATTCAAGAAGAAATATTCGGGCATCAACGAAGCCGCCATGTTCGGCACGCTCGACAATCCGATCGCCAATTCGGTCGCCAACCAGGCCCGTTCGGTGCTATCGGCCCATCCCGACATCAAGGTGATGTTCGCGCCCTATGACGAATTCGCCAAGGGCGTGAAGATCGCGGTCGACGAGGCCGGGCTGAACAAGGACATCAAGATCTATTCGGCCGACATCTCGACCTCGGATATCGCCGCGATGCGCGAGCCGGACAGCGCCTGGGCGGCAACCGCCGCCACCAACCCGGCCGTCGTCGGCCAGGTCTCGGTGCGTGCGCTGGCGCAGCTCTTGGCCGGCGAGGATCCTGGCCACAACGTCATCGTGCCGCCGACGCTGATCACCCAGAAGGATCTGCTCGACAAGGACATCAAGAACATGGAGGACCTCTCGGCCAAGCTGCCGCAATTCGCCCATGCCGATGTCGCGATGCCGACCTGGATGCCGAACCCGAACGCGAAGTAGTCTTTCACTATCGGCAAAGGAAAAGAGCGGCTCGCGAGCCGCTCTTTTTTGTTCGTCCGGTGTTTAGATCTATCTCAACGCCGCCGCGATGTTGCCGCCGTCGACCGTCGTCACATCGGCGGTGGTCCGCTCGGCCAGCGCTTGATGCAGAAAGGCCTGGGCGACGTCTTCTGCCGTTACTTCCTGCCCGAGCAGGTTGCCCGACATGTACTCGTTCTCCGACACGCCGCGTGCGCCCGAGCGGCTGGCGATCATGGCATCGGTCAACAGCCCCGAACGGATGCGGTCGGCGTTGACGGCATTGGAGCGGATGCCATGGGCACCGTAGTCGAGCGCATATTGCCTGGACAAAAACAGCGCTGCCGCCTTGGGAATGCCATAGGCGCCGAACTTCGGCCCCGGATTGACCGCCTGCTTGGAGGTATTGAACAACAGCACGCCGCCGGTGCCCTGTTCGAGCATGATGCGCACGGCATTCTGCGCCGCCGACTGATGGGCGAAGAAATTGAGTTCGAAGCTTTTGCGCAAGGTGGCGTCGTCGAGCTCGCCGATCCGGCCCTCCCAGGCAGCACCGGCATTGGACACGAGAATGTCGAGGCCGCCGTAGACGTCGACCGCCTTGTCGAAGGCGGCGCGCATCTGCACCGGATCGGTGATGTCGGCGCCAATGCCGATCGAACCGTTGCCGGCCTTTTTTGCCGCCTCGGCAGCCCTTGACCCATCGAGATCGACGACGACGGCATGGGCACCGTTGTCGGCGAACAGCTTTGCCGTGGCAGCACCGATCGCGCCGGCGCCGCCGGTGACCAGCATCACCTGGCCGGTCAGCGGTTTCGGCTTGTTGGCGGCAACCTTGGCCTGTTCGAGCGACCAGTATTCGAGCGGGAACAGGTCGGCTTTGGAGAGCGGGCGGAAATCGCCTACGGCTTCGGCGCCGCGTACCGCCTCGATCCACATTTCGCCGACGTCGGAGGCGATCTTCGCATCCTTCAGCGTGCGGCCGTGGCCGAACATGCCGAGGCCGGGCACCAGCGTCAGCCGCGGCATCGGGTCGAGCATGGTGCGCTTCACGTCGTCGAGCGCATCATTGGTTTCGAAATAGGCGCGATAGTCCTTGGCGAATTTCTCGACATGCTGGCGGATGACGGATTTGTAGTCGCCGACCTTGTCCGCGTCCGGCGCCGGCAGTGCCATCGGTCCGGTCTTGATGCGGATCGACAGGTCGGGTGTCGACACGCCGCGTCCGGCATAGTCGGCAATTTTTGCCGAATTGATGAAATCGACGATCGCATCCGAGGTACGGAAGTCGCTGATCATCCGGTCGAAGCGGCCTTCGCCGCGTGCCACCGCCACCGCGCCGCGCAGCATCGGCGCAATCTCCGCGGGCTTGGCCAGCCTGGCCGGCAGTGCCACTTTTTCGGTGCGCGGCTTGCCGTTCCCAGCGATGAAATCCTCGGCGACGTTCACATAATGGATCATCCGGTCATAGGCCTGCCTGGCATCGTCGCCGAAGGTGAAGATGCCGTGCTTGTCTAGGATCAGACCTTCGACCGTCGGATCGGCGTCGAATACATCGGCGGCCGCCTTGGCCAGATCGAAGCCCGGCATGATGTAAGGCACGAATCCCATTTTCTCGCCGAACACCTTCCGGCTCAGCGCTTCACTGTCCTCCTGGTCGACGATGGCCAGGATCGCCGTCGAATGGGTGTGGTCGACGAATTTGTGCGGCAGGAAGGCGTGCAGCAGCGTCTCGACCGAAGGGTTGGGCGAGGACGGATCGATGAGGTTCGCCCGCTGCAGCGCGACCATGTCCTCGTCGGAGAGCTTCTTGAGCGACCGCGCCTTCAACAGCGCGCCGAGCTTGACCGCCGGCAGGCCCTGCGGCTCGATGACGCCCATGTCCCAGCCGCTGCCCTTGACGCAGAGCACGTCCCATTCGTCGCCGACAAGGTCGGTGGCCTTGATCTTGCACGATGTGTTGCCGCCGCCATGGAGGACGAGCCGCGGCTCGCCGCCCAGCAGCCTGGTCGTATAGACGCGCAGCGCCAGGTCGCGGGCCACACCCTTCTTTGCATAGTCGGCGACCAGCTTCTCCGCCTCGCCGTCATTCCACAGGTTCTTCATGTCAGCTTCGTCCGATTTCTCTTTTGTTGTGAACAGGAATACCGCGACGCCTTGATGACAATGCGTCGGCGGCTCTAGGTATCAGGCGACCTCTTTTGCTGCCGCTCCGGCATGGTCGAGCAGCCGTCGCGCCATGCGCGCGCCGACGACGAGATGGGTGCAGAGCCCGCCGGCGATCGCCGCGACGAGCGGTTCGAACTTGCTGTCCTCCTGCACCACTACAAGGCGCTTTTCGATGCTGCGCAGCGATGACAGCTCTGCCGAAATCAGCCGGCGGTTGTAGCTGCAGTCGAGCGCCTGGCCTCGGGCGTCGATGATCTGCCCGGCAATGACGCCGGCCGCACCCGCCTTGCGCAATGCAGCCATTTCGCATGGCGTCAGCGCGCCGCATTTGACCAGATGGCTGTCGGTATCCACTGAGCCGACCGAGTATAGCGCCAGGTTGCAGTCACCGATGCCCGACAATTGCTCGCGGATCACCGGCTCGGCGCGCAGGCCGCGTGCCAGTTCTTCCGTCGTCAGAACCAGCGGCGCGTAGAAGTTCAGTCCCTTGGCGTTGAGCCGGCGCGCGATTTCCATGGTGCACTGGTCCGGCCGGTACGAATAGGGGGCGCCCAGATTGCCGCAGAGCTGCACCACGGTGACGTCCTGCAGATCGGCATAGGACATGATGTCGGCGATGGTGTAGATGGTCCGCCCCCAGGCGACGCCGATACGGTCGCCCTTCCTGACCAGCTCGAGAAAGACGCTTGCCGCCAGCACCGCGATGTCGGTCGAGGGGTCGGCGACATAGCCGTTTTCCGGCGCGATCCAGACCGCGTCGAGCTTCAGCGCGTCTTCCAGCTTGCGCGCCAGCACGTCGTCGGTGAAAAGCTGGGTCGAGGTCGAGATGTTGACGATGCCGGTCTCGCGCGCCTTGCGCAGATACATCGCCACCGAGGCACGGGAAATCTTGAGCTGGCTGGCCACCTGGTCCTGGCGCAGGCCGTGTGCATAGTAAAGCCAGGCGGCCTTGTGGATAAGCTGTTCTGCCGGTCGGATCGCCATGCCATCTCCTCGCTGACATTATTCACGGCTCTCGACAAAAGTCAAACCTTAGGCTGCGCACCTGATCCGACACTTGGCATCCCGGATGTCAGTAATTGCGCATTTATTGTTATCTAGGTACAATAAACCGATCAGGAGGTCCGACAATGAACGTATCACTGGGAGAGCGTTGGGAAACCTTTGTTTCCAACATCGTCAAGCGCGGCCGCTACGGTTCTGCCAGCGAAGTCGTGCGCGAGGGCCTGCGCCTTGTCGAAGAGCGCGAGGAAAAGCTGAAGGCGCTCCGTGCCATGGTGGACAAGTCGTTTGCTGAAGGCGGCGAAGCCACCGAGCAGGATATTGACGCCGCCTTGGAAGCCAAGGCCAAGCAACTCGCAAGGGAAGGCTTTTAGGAGTGCCACGGCTGCGCATGCTGCCGTCGGCACAAGCAGATTTGGTCAATATCCTTGAATACCTCACTCGTGAAAGCGGCAGCCTGTTGATTGGCGGGCGTTTTGTGGATGCTCTGCGCCAGAAATGCCGTGATCTGGCGAGCTTGCCGGCGACGATTGGTCGTGCTCGTCCCGAACTCCGGCCGGACGTCCGAAGTTTCGCTTTCAGGGGATACGTGATTTTCTTCCGCTATAATGGCGACTTTTTCGAAGTGGCGAATATCGTGGAAGGGCATCGGGACATCGACGCTTTGTGGCCGGAGGGTGAGGGCGGGGAGGGGCGTCCCAAGTAATGGGCGAAGGGTCTGATGGCGGTGCACGAATCCAGTACGCGCTCAGGATCTGGTGGTAAGAAGGCTCGACCAGACATTGCGGAGGACGGGATGGGCAATCCCTACGAACAGGATCTCGACAGGAATCCGGCCAACCACCAGCCGCTGACGCCGCTCACCTATTTTGAGCGGGCGGCAAAAACCTTTCCCGACCAGACCGCCATCATCCATGGCCGCCAACGCACGACCTATCGCGATTTCTGGAAGCGCTCGCTGAGGCTTGCCTCGGCGCTGGCGAAGCGCGGTATCGGCAAGGGCGACACCGTCACCGTCATGCTGTCGAACACACCGCCGATGCTGGAAGCGCATTTCGGCGTGCCGATGACCAGGGCGGTGCTGCATTCGCTCAACACCCGCCTCGACGCCGCCGTCATTGCCTTCCAGCTCGATCACGCCGAAAGCAAGGTGCTGATCGTCGACCGCGAATTCGCCGGCGTGGTTCGGCAAGCGCTGACGCTGGCCAAGGTCAGGCCGCTGCTGATCGATTACGACGATCCCGACTATGCCGCCGATGCGCCCTATGCCAAGGGCGAGCGGATCGGCACGCTGGACTACGAGGCGTTTGTCGCCGACGGCGACGAGGATTTCGCCTGGTCGATGCCGGACGATGAATGGGATGCCATTTCGCTCAACTACACCTCCGGCACGACAGGCAATCCGAAGGGCGTCGTCTGTCACCACCGCGGCGCGGCACTGATGGCCTATGCCAACACCATCCATGCCGGGATGGGCAAGCACCCGGTCTATCTGTGGACGCTGCCGATGTTCCACTGCAACGGCTGGTGCTTTCCCTGGACGCTTGCCGTGCAGGCTGGCACCCATGTCTGCCTGCGCTGGGTGCGGCCGAAGCCGATCTACGACGCCATAGCCGATCACGGCGTCACCCATCTCTGCGGTGCACCCATCGTCATGTCGGTGCTGATCAACGCCAGGGACGAGGACAAGCGGCAGTTCCCGCAGACCGTCACCTTCAACACCGCCGCGGCGCCGCCGCCCGAGTCGGTGCTGTCGGGCATGGCCGATGCGGGCTTTGCCGTCACCCATCTCTACGGCCTGACCGAAACCTATGGCCCGGCCGTCGTCAACGAATGGCATGGCGAGTGGGACCGGCTGGAGAAAGGGGCGAGGGCGGCGAAGAAGGCCAGGCAAGGCGTACGTTATGCCGCGCTCGAAGGCCTGACGGTGATGGACCCGCAGACGATGCAAGAGACGCCGGCTGACGGCGAGACGATCGGCGAGGTGATGTTCCGCGGCAACATCGTCATGAAGGGCTATCTCAGGAACCGCAAGGCGAGCGATGAGGCCTTTGCCGGCGGCTGGTTCCATTCGGGCGACCTCGGCGTCATGCACCCGGACGGCTACATCCAGCTCAAGGACCGTTCCAAGGACATCATCATCTCCGGCGGCGAAAACATCTCCTCGATCGAGGTCGAGGAGGCGCTGTACAAGCATCCCGCCGTCGCTTCTTGCGGCGTTGTCGCCCGATCCGACGACAAATGGGGCGAGGTGCCGGTCGCTTATGTCGAGCTGAAGCCGGGCAAGGCGGCGACCGAGGCGGAGGTAATCGAGCACTGCCGCGCGCTGCTCGCCCGCTTCAAGGTGCCGAAAGCGGTGATCTTCGCGGAAATCCCGAAGACTTCGACGGGCAAGATCCAGAAGTTCCGGCTGCGGGAGATGGCAAAGCAGCCTTAGGGCCTGATCCGAAAACGGAACCGATTTCGGAAAGCATCTTTTCAAGATCCTTCGCAAAAAACACGGGGCGGCGTTGCAGGCGCGCCCGGCGGAAACCACATGCGTTTCGTGGGCCAACTCCGTCCGGGGATGTCACCATCTGTCACTAGTAGCCAAAATCGTGCCTTGACAGGTGATGGTTTTCAATTTACGAGTGACGAAATTCTAAATTCGTCAGTCGTAAATTTGGCCAACGAGATGCTTGAAACCCTAGACACCACCGCCGATTCCGCCCGCCAGGAAAATGTCACGCGCATCCTGGATTGCGCGGAGCGATTGTTTCGCCACTACGGCTACGGCAAGACCAACGTCGCCGACATTGCGCGCGAACTCGGCATGTCGACTGCCAATATCTATCGCTTCTTCGCCTCCAAGGTGGAAATCCACCAGGCGGTTTGCGGCCGCATGCTCGAGACCTGCTACCGGTTGAGCTACGAGGCCTGCCATGGTTCCGGCACCGCCAGCGAGAAGCTCCGCCGCTACGTGCATACGCACTATCAGTGGACGCTGGAAACCATGATCGACCAGGAGAAGGTGCACGAGATGGTCATCGTCGCCATCGAGCGCGACTGGCACGTCATCGAAAAGCACATCGACAGCATCCATGAACTGGTCGCGGAAGTGATCCGCGAGGGCATCGGTACCGGCGAGTTCATCGATCAGGATCCGGTGATCGCTTCCCGGTGTTTCGGCGCTGCCATTATCAGCCTCTCTCATCCGCAGATAATGGCCCAGTGCCTCGCCAAGAAGAACCGGGCGACGCCGGACGAGCTTACCGAGTTTGCCATCAGAGCCTTGAAGAAATGACCATTGCCGCCCGTCGGGCGGTGATGTCGGCAATTCATCTCCACAATTCGGGAGTACGAAAAGTGTCTTTGTCCAAGTCCATCACCTACAGGCGACCGGCCGCCGGCCTGGCACTGATTGTCGTTGCCGCTCTCGGCCTCGCCGGCTGCTCGCAGGAGAAAGCCGAGGTCACCGAGATCATCCGCCCGGTCAAGGTGGTCGAGATCGCCAAGGCGAGCGATACCCGTCAGCTTTCCTATTCCGGATCGGTGCGTGCCCGCACCGAGATGAATCTCGGCTTTCGCATCAACGGCAAGATCACCGAGCGCCTTGTCGACATCGGTGACCGCGTCAAGCCGGGTGACGTTCTCGCCCGCGTCGATCCCACCGACTACGAGCTCTCGGTGAGAAGCTCTCAGGCCAGCCTCGATGCTGCCGACCGTCAGGTCGAGACAGTCGAGCTTACGCGCAAGCGGGCCGAACAGCTCTACGCCAAGAATTTCGCGCCGAAGTCGCAGCTCGAGCAGGCGACGCTCGCCTATAATCAGGCGGTCGCCACGCGAGACTCCGCCCGCTCGCAGCTTGCCCAGGCACAGAACCAGGTCCGCTATACCGATCTCAAGGCGGACAAGAACGGCATTGTCACCGCCGTTGCCGCCGATGTCGGCCAGGTGGTCGGCTCCGGCACGCCGGTGGTGACCGTTGCCATCGACGGCGAGAAGGAAGTCCTGATCGCTGTTCCGGAAACCGATATCGCCGAATTCAAGCCGGGCAAGACCGTGAAGGCTGGTTTCTGGTCCGATGAGGCGCTGACGCTCGACGGCAAGGTCCGGGAAGTCGCCGGCAGCGCCGATCCGCAGTCGCGCACCTTTGCCGTTCGCGTCAGCCTGCCCAACGATCCTCGCGTGCTGCTAGGCATGACCGCCTCCATCGAAGCCGCGGTGGACAACCGGCAGCAGCTGGTGTCGATCCCGCTGGCCGCGTTGGCGCAAAAGGACAGCCAATCGATCGTCTGGACAGTCGACCGCAACGGCGGAACCGTCCATGCGCATCCGGTCAAGGTCGCCGCCTTCACCCCCGACGGCGTCAGCGTCGCCGATGGGCTGAAGCCGGGTGACGTCGTCGTCGCCGCCGGCACGCAGTTCATGACCGAGAATCTGAAAGTCAAGCTGACCGGTGATGCGGCGCAACAGTCGGCGTCGGCCGATGACGCTGCAAGGCGCTTGCGCTGACGGCCAGGCAATTCACGGTTTCCGGGCGGCAGGCGCCCCCGATTTTCGAGATCTCAGGTCGATGTAACCCCCACGTCGATCCTCGCGTCCCACCGCGATGTAGATCTCTCAACTCGGAAAGCCACGCCGCCCGGAAGCCCACATCGGAAGTTCCTTGGGCATGCGAAAGCGCGTGCTCTGTTGATCAAATTGAAACGGACTGACGCCGATGACCATCGACACCAATCAAAAGCGGTCTTTCAATCTTTCGCGCTGGGCAATCGGCCATCCGAGCATTGCCCGCTTCCTGTTCGGGCTGATCATCGTCGCCGGTGCGCTCGGCCTGATGCGCATGGGCCAAAAGGAAGACCCCGATTTCACCTTCCGCGTCATGGTCGTCCAGGCGATCTGGCCAGGCTCCTCGATCAAGGAGATGGAGGACCAGGTCGTCAACAAGATCGAGCGCAAGCTGCAGGAAACGCCGCACCTCGATTTCGTTCGCTCCTACACCCGCGCCGGCAGCGCCATCATCACCTTGCAGGTCAAGGGCGACACCAATCCGGCGCAGGTCGCCGATGCTTTCTATCAGGTGCGCAAGAAGGTCGGCGATATCGCCAATGAGCTGCCGCAAGGGCTGCTCGGGCCCTACTTCAATGACGAATTCGGCGACACGTTCATCACCCTGCATTCGATCAGCGGCGACGGCTACAGCTATCCCGAGCTGAAGAAATTCGCCATCCAGGCGCGTGACATGCTGCTGACGACGCCCGGTGTCGAGAAGGCCGTGATCATCGGCGACCAGCCGGAAAAGCTCTACATCGACGTTTCTTCCAAGGTGCTTGCCGAACGCGGCCTGACGTTGACCGACCTGCAGAATGCGATCCAAGGCCAGAACAATGTCGACCCGGCAGGTTCGGTCGACACCGGCCAGCGTTCGGTGCGCATTTCGGTCGAGGGCGATGTCACCAGGGCGGCCGACATCCGCGAGCTTCGCCTGCGCGCCGGCAACCAGGTGACGCGCCTCGGCGACATCGCCACCGTGACCTCCGGCCTCGAGGATCCGTACCAGCGCAAATACCGTTTCAACGGTCACGACAGCGTCCAGCTCGGCGTCGTAATGGCCAAGGGCTTCAACGTCACCGACGTCGGCAAGGACGTCGAAGCGACCTATAAGCGCTTCGAAGAGGCGCTGCCCTATGGCGTTTCGGTCGATCAGATTTCCGACCAGCCGCATGTCGTGAAGGAGGCTGTGAGCGAGTTCATGGAAGCGCTCGGCGAAGCGCTGCTGATCGTGCTTTTCGTATCGTTCCTGTCGATCGGCTGGCGCTCGGGCCTGGTGATCGCGATCGTCATTCCGCTGGTCCTGGCCGCCACGTTCGCCATCATGTACGAGCTCGGCATCGACCTGCAGCGCATTTCGCTCGGCGCGCTGATCATCGCCCTTGGCCTCCTGGTCGACGACGCGATGATCGTCGTCGAAATGATGGAGCGAAAGCTCGAGGAAGGCTTGGTCAAGGTCGAGGCGGCGAGCTTCGCCTATTCCTCGACCGCCTTCCCGATGCTGACCGGCACGCTGATCACCACGGCCGGCTTCATCCCCGTCGGTTTCGCGGCCTCGACGGCCGGCGAATATGTGCGCACCCTGTTTTACGTCGTCGGCATCGCGCTGGTCGTGTCCTGGTTCGCGGCGGTCTATTTCACGCCGTGGCTCGGCCACATGATCCTGAAGCAGCGCAAGCACGCCGGCAACCATCACGATGTCTTCGACACGCGCTTCTACCGCCGTCTTCGCTCGACCGTTGCATGGGCGGTGCGCCACCGCATCATCGTCCTGGTGATGACGCTGATGACGTTTGCCACCAGCCTGTGGGCGTTCCAGTTCATCCCGCAGAATTTCTTCCCGCAATCCTCGCGTCCGGAAATCCTTGTCGACCTCTGGCTGCCGGAAGGCACCAGCATCAAGGAAGTCGAGACCCAGGCCAAGGCGCTCGAAGCCAGGATGATGGACGACAAGGACAAGCGCTTCATCGCCACCTATGTCGGCGAAGGCGCGCCGCGCTTCTTCCTGCCGCTCGACCAGCAGCTTCGCAACCCGAACTTCGCCCAGCTTCTGGTGATGGCCAATGACGAACCGGCCCGCGAGCGGCTGATTGTCAAGCTGCGCACCATCCTGGCCGATGATTTCCCATCGATCCGCGCCAAGGTCGACCGCCTGTTCCTTGGTCCGCCGACCGGCTGGCCGGTGCAGATGCGCGTCATGGGTCCGGATCGCCAGGAGGTGCGCCGCATCGCTGACGAGGTGAAGGCGAAGTTCCAGGCAAATCCGCTGCTCGGCGCCATCCACGACGACTGGCTGGAGCCGGTGCCGACGATGAAGCTGGTGATCGACCAGGATCGCGCCCGTGCGCTCGGCGTCACCTCGCAGCGCATCCGCCAGACGCTGCAGGCGGCCATGTCGGGAGCGCCGCTCGATGACTTCCGCGACGGCGAGGAGACGGTTTCGATCGTCGCCCGTGAGCCGGAGGCAAGCCGTCACCTGCTGTCGGCGGTCGACTCCGTCTACATCCCCACCGATTTCGGTGGCTCCGTGCCGCTGTCGCAGGTCGCCAAGGTGGTCCCGGTGCTGGAGCAAGGCGTCGAATGGCGGCGCGACCGCTTGCCGACCATCAGCGTACGCGCCACGCTGCCGGACGGCGTGCAGCCGAACGATGTCGCCATGAAAATGTACAGCGAGATGCAGGGCCTGCGCGCCAGCCTCGCACCCGGCTACAAGATCGAGATCCAGGGCGGCGCCGAGGATGCGGCCGAAAGCCAAGCCTCGATTGCGGCGAAAGCGCCGATCATGCTGGCCGTCATCGTCGTGCTGCTGATGATCCAGCTGCAGCATTTCGGCAAGGCCATGCTGGTGCTGGCGACCGGTCCGCTCGGCATCATCGGCGCGGCGGCGGCACTTTTGATCAGCGGCGCGCCGTTCGGCTTCGTCGCCATCCTCGGTGTCATCGCCCTGCTCGGCATCATCATGCGCAACTCGATCATCCTGGTCGATCAGATCGACCAGGACATCGCCGCCGGCGTGGAGCGTTCCGAGGCCATCATCGGCTCGGCGGTGCGCCGGTTCCGGCCGATCGTGCTGACGGCGCTGACGGCGGTGCTGGCGCTGATCCCGATCTCGCGCGGCGTCTTCTGGGGGCCGCTCGCCTACGCCATGATGGGCGGCATTCTCGTCGCCACGGTGCTGACCATCCTTGTCCTGCCGGCAGCCTATGCGCTGTTCTTCGGCAGGGAGCCCAAGAAGGTGGTGGCAACGGAAGAGGCGGCCAAGGTAGCAGAAGAAAGCGAAAGGCCGCAACTGGCCCTGGCGGCCGAATAGAGCTGTTGGCAAATGTGACCTCCGGCGGTTTAATCCGCCCACCAGGCGTAGGCGCCGGAGGAGGACCGTCATGACCATGGCTCAGACAAAGGCACCGCTGCGGCTGCCGATCGACGGGCGCCATCGCCAGATGTTCATCGGCGGCGGCTGGGTCGATGCCCGCTCCGGCCGGACCATGGAGAGCCGCAATCCCGCCACCGGCGCGGTCATCGCCACGGTGCCGCGCGCCGACCGCCAGGACATCGACTTGGCGGTGACTGCTGCGCGCAAGGCGTTCGAGGGCCCGTGGAGCCGGTTCAAGCCTTACGAGCGGCAGGTGCTGCTGCTGAGGATCGCCGACCTCTTCGAAAAGCACTGGGAAGAGATCAGCCGCTCCGACACCACCGACATGGGCATGCCGATCATACGCACCCGCGCCAATCGCAACCGGGTCATCGGCATGCTGCGCTACTATGCCGGCATGGCGACGGCGCTGCACGGCGAGACGATCGACAACTCGCTGCCCGGCGAAATCGTCTCGTTCACCCACAAGGAGCCGGTCGGCGTCGTCGGCGCCATCATTCCCTGGAACGCGCCAACGGCGGCGTCGATCTGGAAGATCGGCCCGGCGCTGGCGACCGGCTGCACCATCGTGCTGAAACCATCGGAAGAGGCGCCGCTGACGCCGCTTTTGATCGCCGACATCATGAACGAGGCCGGCGTTCCGGAAGGCGTCGTCAACATCGTCACCGGCACCGGCACCGAGGCAGGTGCCGCACTCGCCGAGCATATGGGCGTCGACAAGATCGTCTTCACCGGCTCGACGGCGACCGGCCAGTCGATCGTGCGGGCCTCGGCCGGCAACCTCAAGCGCGTCTCGCTGGAGCTCGGCGGCAAGTCGCCGGTCATCGTCTGCGCCGATGCCGATCTCGACAAGGCGGTGCCGGTGGCGGCGATGTCGGTGTTCGCCAATTCCGGCCAGATCTGCATCGCAGGTTCGCGCCTTTTCGTCGAACGCGCCGTCCATGACGAGTTCGTCGAGCGGCTCGCGGCATACGCCAAGGGTCTCAGGGTCGGCGACGGCATCGACCCGGCGACCGAGATCGGTCCGCTCGTCTCCGAAAAGCAGCTGCAACGGGTCACCGGTTACCTCGAGGCCGGCACCGCGGAAGGGGCGAAACTCGTCACCGGAGGCACCCGGCTTGTGGAAGGCGCGCTTGGCGCCGGCAATTTCGTCGCGCCGACTGTCTTTGCCGGCGTCTCGGACGACATGAAGATCGCCCGTGAGGAGATCTTCGGGCCGGTGATTTCAGCCTTGCCGTTCGATACGCTGGACGAGGCGGTCGAGCGGGCCAACAACACGCCTTACGGCCTGGCTGCAGGGGTCTTCACCCAAAATCTCGCCACCGCCCACCAGCTGTCGCGCAAGATCCGCGCCGGCTCGGTCTGGGTCAATACCTATCACGCCATCGATCCGGCCGTGCCCTTCGGCGGCTACAAGATGAGCGGCTACGGCCGCGAGGGCGGCGCCGAGCACCTCGCCGAATATCTCAACACCAAGGGCGTGTTCATCAAGATCGATTGATTTGTCCGCCGCCCGCACAAAAAATGCTCCCCGACGCCGGTTTTGCAAAACAGAATTCCTTCCCATGGCCGCAAAGCCATCCCATGCTCGAGCAATTGGAGCGTTACGCTCGTCGTCATCGGTGCGTTTTTCCATGGCAGAAAATCGACAATTGCGGCTTGGCGCTTTCATGCGGCCCGTCAGCCTTCATACCGGCGCCTGGCGCTACCCGGGCGCCTATCCCGACGCCAACTTCAATTTCGCGCATCTCAAGCACTTCGCGCAAAGGCTGGAAGCGGCAAAGTTCGACGCCTTCTTCATGGCCGACCACCTGGCCGTGCTCAACATGCCGATCGAGGCGCTGCGGCGCAGCCACACGGTCACGTCCTTCGAGCCGTTCACGCTGTTGTCGGCGCTTGCCGCCGTCACCGATCGTATCGGGCTGATCGCAACCGCCTCGACGACGTTCGACGCGCCGTACCACATCGCCCGTCGTTTCGCCTCTCTCGACCATATCAGCGGCGGGCGCGCCGGCTGGAATATCGTCACCACATCCAATCCCGACGCCGCGCTGAATTTCGGCCTCGACGAGCATGTCGAGCACGACGAGCGCTATCGCCGGGCGCGGGAGTTTTACGATGTCGTCACCGGCCTGTGGGACAGTTTTGCCGACGATGCCTTCATCCGCGACGCCGAAAGCGGGCTCTATTTCGATCCGGCGAAGCTGCATGTGCTCGACCATAAGGGCGAATATCTTTCGGTGCGGGGACCGCTCAATATCGCGCGGCCGGTGCAGGGCTGGCCGGTCATCGTGCAGGCCGGCGCGTCGGAGGCCGGACGGCAGCTCGCGGCGGAAACGGCCGAGGTGATCTTCGCCGCCCATGCCGATCTCGCCTCGGGGCAGCGCTTCTTTGCCGACGTCAAGGGACGTGCGCAAAAACTTGGCCGGTCGCGCGACGACATCAAGATCCTGCCCGGCGCCTTCGTCATTGTCGGCGAGACCGTCGAGGAGGCGCAGACGAAGCGGGCCAAGCTCGACAGCCTCGTCTACTACGAGAGCGGCGTCGCCTCGCTGTCGATCGCGCTCGGCCACGACGCGTCGCGGTTCGATCCGGATTCAGTCTTGCCCGAAATCCCGGAAAGCAACGCCAGCAAGAGCGGCCGCGAGCGCGTCATCGAACTGGCGCGCAAGGAAAACCTGACCGTCAGGCAGCTTGCGCAGCGGCTGGGCGGCTATTCCGGTCTTGCCTTCGTCGGCACTTCGAAAACCATCGCCGACGAGATGGAGGAATGGCTGGTCACCGAAGGCTCGGACGGGTTCAACGTCATGTTCCCCTATCTTCCCGCCGGATTGGATGACTTCGTCGAGAAAATCGTGCCCGAATTGCAGCGGCGCGGCATTTTCAGGAGCGAATACGAAGGATCGACCCTGCGCGAAAATCTTGGCCTGAAGCGGCCGCCAAACCGGTTCTTCCAACCTGAGACGGCAGCGATCCGCAAAGCTGGCTAGAACCGGTAATGATTTTAGACCGTGGCAAGCATCCGTTCTTTTCGTTCGGCCCGAATGTCCATAGGGTCAGCAGCGGGCTGGCAGCCCGAAATCATCGCGAGGGCTTTGCATCATGACCAATCCGGCCGTTGTCGGTTTCTCAGGCAATTTCACCCGGCCGTCCAAGACGCGCGGCTTCGTCGATCGTATCGTGAACGAGGTAGCCGGCAGATATGGCCTGGCCGCCAGCACGCATGACGTCGTCGACCTCGGCCCCAGCCTCGGTGGCGCCAAATGGGCGCGTGAACTGGATGCGCAAGCGGGCGATATCCTCAAGCGCGTCGTCGCGGCGGACGTGCTCGTCGTTGGCTCGCCCACCTACAAGGGCAGCTATACCGGCCTGTTCAAACACTTCTTCGATCTTGTCGACCCAACGGCGCTCAGGGGCAAGCCGGTGGTGCTGCTGGCGACCGGCGGCGGCGACCGGCATGCGCTGATCATCGAGCACCAGCTGAGACCGCTGTTCGGCTTCTTCGAGGCCTTTACGCTGCCGACCGCGATCTACGCTTCGGACAGGGATTTCATCGACGGCGTGCTTGCGTCCGAGACGATCCAGGCGCGCGTCGGACAGGTCCTCGAGGATATCGGTGCAGCGCTTGGCGGTCGCTCCCGCGCCGGCACCGCTGCCGAATAGCCCCTAAAAAGAAAAACCCGCCTCAGCGGCGGGTCTCGGGGCGAATCAGCACCATACCAAAATTAGTAGCATAGCTGCCGGCACAAAGCAAGAACAAAATGCAGGAATCGAGCGCGCCTTGCGTGCCCGATCCCTCAACGCAGCCGTCAGATGACGAACAGCCAGTTGGCGAGCAGCATCACCACGACGCCGGCGACCAGCGTCAGATAGGGCAGCATCCCCGCCTTTTTCACCGCAAGGTCGGACGAGCTCATGCCGAGATCGGCCAGCATGTGGTCGGGGAATTTGCCCTTGTCCTGGATGTAGTGCCGGAAGCAGAACACCGGGATGATCAAGGCTGCCGTGATCAGCCCGGCCCACAATGCCATCGGGTTCCAGACCTTGGCGCCGGCGCCCATGAAGACCGCGTTGACGTAGGCAAAGATGGCGCCGAGGCCGAGCAGCCAGCTCGGCGCCCTCCATGGCCGCGCGATGTGGCCATTGTCGATGCGGTGGATCCAGCCGGCATTGAGGTTAAGGAAGTTGAAGATGATGTAGCCGCAATTCGACACGGCGAGGATGAAGAAGAAGCTTGTTGCATCGGCCGAGGCGATGGCCAGCACGATCAGGTTGAAGATCAGGTCGGTCCACATCGCCCGCGTCGGGGCGCCGTGCTCGTTGACATGGCTGAGATAGCGCGGCAGCCAGCCGTCGACCGAGCCTTGATAGAGCGTGCGCGAGGAGCCGGCCATCGCCGTCATGATGCAGAGCACCAGCGCCAGGATCATCAGCATCACCAGCAGGCTGTGGATCAGCTGTCCGCCGCCGACCATACCGGCCAGCGCATCGGCAACGCCGGAGCCGTCGACGATCGGCGTCGCCAGCATGCCGTTCAAGCCGAGCACGCCCTGGAAGGTGAACGGCACCAGGATGAACAGCAGCATGCACAACAGGCCGGAATAGAAGATCGCCTTGAAGGTATCGGTGCCCGGGTTTTTGAACTCGGAGGTGTAGCAGACCGCGGTCTCGAAGCCGTAGGTCGACCACGCCGCGATGAACATGCCGCCGAGCACCAGCGTCCAGCCGGCGATGTTCCACGCGCCGGGCTCCGGCGCATAGGCTGCCGCGAGCGGCACCAGCGGCGAGAAGTTTGCCCAGTTGATCTGGCCGGTGACGATCGGCACCACGCCGACGATCAGCATCGGGATGATGACCAGCAGGCCGATATATTTCTGCACGTTGGCCGTGCCCAGGATGCCGCGATGCTGGATCGAGAAGATGATCAGCATCAGCACCGCGCCGATGAAGAAGGTGGCGTTGAAGGTGAAGGAAACCGGGCCAAGCGTGTGACCGTAGAGCGTCCAGTTACGGATCGCCGGCGTCGCCGCCGCGGTGACCGCGGTGATGGCGTCGGCGGCGCTGGTTCCGGCATGGGCCGCGATATAGGCGGCGACCTCCGGCGACGTGTCGGTGAACAGCGGCACCGGCGCCAGTGCGTTGAGGATATAGGCGGCGGCGATCGAGCAGCCGAGCGACAGCACCGGCGACCAGGCGAACCAGTTGCACCACACCGAAAGCGGCGCGATGAATTTCGAATAGCGCAGCCACGCGGTGGCGCCGTAGACCGAGGCGCCGCCGGATTTGTTCGGGAACAGCCCGGCGATCTCCGCATAGGTGAAGGACTGCAGGAAGCCCATGACCATGGATACGGCCCAGATCAGGAAGGCCAGTGTTCCGGTGGTGCCGGCGATGCCGCCGATCGAAAACAAGACAAGGGCCGGAACGCCGCTTGCCACCCAGAAGGCGCCGCGCCAATCGATGTTCCGGTGCAGCTGCCCTTCGGCAGGCGGCACCAAGGTGGTGACTATCGTGCTCATTTACGTGGATTCCCCATTTTTGATGTTCCCCATCGGCAACAGCCGCAATCTCGCGAGGCGTCATCGACGCTCACGTTGAACGGCCTCAGGCGTTTTCCGCTCAGTAGTATTTTTTTCTTAGCAGTGAAGATTGACCCAAGGCGCTTTCACGTCAAGTGGTTTGTGACGCTGTGCACATTGCGTTTGTGAAACAGTCGAGCTTCGCTGGCGCTGCCAACGGGTGCGGTCTTTCCTTCTCCCCTTCTTGTGGGAGAAGGTGGCCGAGCGAAGCTCGGTCGGATGAGGGGTGTTCCAGATTGGCAAAACCGCACTTCGTCCAGCACCCTCAACCGTCTTGGCGCTGCGTGCCAATCCACCTTCTCCCACAAGGGAGAAGGGAAGAACCAGGCAGCGTCGGTCAGGAGCGCGGCCTGGTCTTTTGCGGGTCGTAATGGGCGAAGGCGACGACGCGCGCCGGCAGCCGCTTGCTGTGACCATCGAGCTTGCCTATCTCGACCTCGGTGCCGATCGCCGAATGCGTGACGTCGAGCCTGGCCAACGCGATGGTCTTGTTCAGCACCGGCGAACGCATGCCGGAGGTGACGACGCCGATCTGCGCCCGGCCGATATGCACGCAATCGCCGTGGCCGACGGCGACATTGGCGTCGACGTCGAGGCCGACCAGCTTCTTCTGCGGGTTTTCCTTGCGCCGGATCAGTGCCTCGCGGCCGATGAAATCGTCGCTCTTGGTCTTCAGCGGTACGGTGAAGCCGATGCCGGCCTCGAACGGATCCGTCTGGTCGGAAAACTCGTAAGCAGCAAAGATCAGCCCGGCCTCGATGCGCACCATATCGAGCGCCTGCAGCCCCATCGGCTTCAGGCCGTGCGGTTGGCCGGCCTGCCAGATCGCGTCGAACACCTTTTCGGCGTCGCGCGGATGGCACCAGATCTCGTAGCCGAGTTCGCCGGTGTAACCGGTGCGCGAGACAACGACCGGAATGCCGTTGCCGCCGCCGATGCGGGCGACGGCGAAACGGAACCATTCGAGTTCGTCGATCGACGGCTGCAGCGGCGAGGTCCAGATGATCTGCCGCAGGACGTCGCGGCTTTTCGGTCCCTGCACGGCAACATTGTGCATCTGGTCGGTCGAGGAGCGCACCAGCACGGTGAGGCCGAGTTTTTGCGCCGTTTCCCGCAGCCATTGGCCGGATAGATCGTCGCCGCCGACCCAGCGGAAATTATCCTTGCCGAGCCTGAGCAGCGTGCCGTCGTCGATCATGCCGCCATGCTCGTAGCACATGGCGGAATAGACGACCTGGCCGACGCCGAGCTTCTTGATGTCGCGGGTCAGCGTGTATTGCAGCAGCGCCTCGGAGTCCGGCCCGGTGACCTCGAACTTGCGCAGCGGCGACAGGTCCATGATCACGGCGTCCTGCCGGCAGGCCCAGTATTCATCGATCGGGCCTTGCTTGGCGAAGGAATTGGCGAGCCAATAGCCCTTGTACTCGACGAAGTTGCGGGTGTGCTTGGCAAAGCTCGAATGAAAGGCGGTCTCGCGGGTCATTTTCGGTTCCGAATCGGGCGTCATGCGTCTGGCGATCGCTCGCGAGAATTTGTGCTGGCCGGGATAGGTTCGCACATGGATGTCGGTCAGGTTCCAGCCATTGGCCGGCGTCGTATCGTCGGGGCAGGCGGACGAGACGCAGACGATGTCCGTGAGCGCCTTGAGTAGCACATAGTCGCCCGGCCGCGACCACGGCTCGTCCGATACCACGACGCTATGCGCGTCGATGGCCGTGTTGAAGAAGAAGTTGATCGCCATCCAGCCGGCGCGAGGCGTGACACCCTTGTCGGCCAGCGCGCGGTTGAAATTCTCCGAGCAGTTGGGATGGCCGGGATAACCGATGTCGTCGTAATATTTGGCCGCGCAGGCGAGCGCGAATGCATCGTGGCGGCCGCAAGTGTCCTGCACAACCTCGACCAGCGGCTCCATGTCCTGGTCGTAGTATTTTGAGTGCAGACCGGGCATCGGATAGCTCGAACCCATCAGCGTGCGCGTCGTCGTCACGTCGAGCGGATGATCGCGGCCCTTGTCCAGCTTGCGCGCCGAAAAGCACTGGAAGTCGGTGCATTGGCGCCCGTCGACATCGATGATCTGCAGATAGTCGCCCGCCTTGACGAAGTAGGCCTCCGCCGTCGCCGAATGGACGCGCAGGTCGAGCACGGGATCGGCCAGCGGGTCGGCAAGCCTGGATTTCGCTGCCGGGCGGATGGTGGCGCGGCGGACGATGACGCTAAGCGGCGTCGCCGTATCGTGGCCGTCGACCAGCATCGGCCCGCCGGGCGCGGCAATCAGCATCGACCCATCGCGGGCGACGGTAAAAGCCTGTTCGGTACCGGCAGGGGTGGCGCCGCCGAAAACGCGAACCGCCTTCGCCTGGTCGAGCTGCACCTGGCGCCGGTCGAGCCCCCGGCGCAAGGATGCGAGGCTGTGGTCGCCTTCGGCCAGCAGCGCCTTGATGCCGGCGGCATTGCTGTTCGATTTCTCGCCGAGAATGCCGGGATCGGTCGCCTCGCTGCTGTCCCATGCCAGCAGCTCGCAGGCCTGCCCGCCCTCGACATCGCGCACGGTGACAATGTCGCCGGCCTCGACCTCGATCAGCACCGCGCCATTGCCCTGAACCGAGTAGCGCTCCATCCCGGCCGGCAGCGTAATCTGGCCTGGCCGCAGGATCAGGCTCGGCCGGGGCGGTCCGGCGACGACGGCGGGGTAGGGCGACTGGCTCATCTCAACCTTGGTTTCGAGAAACAAGTTTGCCTGTGTGTGAAATTATTTTAGCGGGAAGAATAGCAGGGGGATCGGGTTTGGCAAGGTGAAGGTGGCACAAGCTCCCCCTTCTCCCCCTGTGGGAGAAGGTGTCGCCGAAGGCGACGGATGAGGGGTGTTGGACGGAGTGCCGTCATAGCCAAGCTGGAGCACCCCTCATCCGACCGAGCTTCGCTCGGCCACCTTCTCCCACAAGGGGAGAAGGGAAGGTGGCGCACAATCCTACCCCAATTCCTCGGAATGCCCGATCTCGACGCCATACTCGGCGGCAGCGTCCAGTATCGTATGCCACAGGCTTTCCGCGAAGGTGGCGAACACCAGAAGATTGAACACCGCCTGTCCGTCCGGCCGGTCATTGCCGCGCCAGAGATTGATGCTGGTGTGATCGACCGAGGTCGCCGCAGCGGTGCCGGCCGGGAACACCGCGGGGTGCAGGTCTAGCGACGACAGTTTGGCCAGCATCGCGCGCGCCTTTTCTCCGGAAACGCTGATCAGCGCGCGCGCATGCGACTGGTCGGACAACGAGGCGGATTGCGCAAACGCCTGGTTCAGCGGTTCGCTCGCGTGCTTGCCGCCATTGGACAGGACCAGGAACTGATCCGGTCCCGACCAGATCAACGTAGCGTCGGGAGTTCGGGTCGCCTTGGGCGTTTCCGGGGCGGCAACGCCGAAGCGGGTTTCGGCGGCCTTCGCCAGTTCTGCCGCTTTGCCGCGCCGCGCCATCACCTGGATCAGGTCGAAATTGCGGATCTCGGTGAGCGATACGCCGGCCGCCGTGCCGCGCGCGCCATTGGCGCCGACAACAAGCGCTTTCTCCAGCGGACTGCGGGCAATCCAGGAAAACTCAGCCACGCTGGCGCCCTCCATCCGGATCGTAGAAGACCGGGCTGCACAGCTCGACGTCGTAGTCTTCGCCGCGCAGCGGGTCATGCGCATGGACGATCTCGCCAATGCGCTCGCGGCCACGCTCAACAAGCGCCAGCCCGATCCACTGGTCGAGCATGGGCGAGAAGCAGACCGAAGTGACATAGCCCTGGTCGTTGCCGGGACCGGGCGTCTCGCCTTTCGGAATGATATGCGCGCCGGAGCGCAGGCGGCGCGTCTTATCGACCGGCTTGAGGCCGACCACGACCTGCCGGTCTGGGGCAATCAGCGCCTCGCGCCCGGCCATGACGCGGCCGATGAAATCTTTTTTGGTCGACATCATCTTGCCGAGGCCGAGGTCGGCGGCGGTCGTCGTGCCGTTCAGCTCCGGTCCGGCGACATGGCCCTTTTCGATGCGCATGACGCCGAGCGCCTCGGTACCGTAGGGCGTAACGCCGAACGGCTTGCCGGCCAGCATCAAATTGCGCACCAGCGCCTCGCCATAGCGGGCGGGAACCGAAATTTCGAACGCCATTTCGCCCGAAAACGAGATGCGGAACAGCCGCGCTCTGATGCCGCCGCGAAGCGCGACTTCCCGCGCCCCCATGAAGGGAAAGCCCTCGTTCGACAAATCCTCCGCCGGATCGACCATTTCCCGAAGCAGGTCCCGGGTCTTCGGCCCGGCGATCGAGAACTGTGCCCATTGATCGGAGACGGATGTCAGCTGCACGTCGAATTCGGGGAACAGCACCTGCCGGCAGAATTCGAGATGCTGCATCACCAGCCCGGCCTTGGCGGTGGTGGTGGTCAGGAAATAGTGGTCCTCGGCCAGCCGCGACGTCGTGCCGTCGTCATAGACGATGCCGTCCTCGCGCAGCATCAGCCCGTAGCGGGCTTTGCCGACGGCGAGACTGGAGAAGGTGTTGATGTAGACGCGGTCGAGAAAGGCGCCGGCATCCGGGCCGTGCACGTCGATCTTGCCGAGCGTCGAGACATCGCAGAAGCCGACGCCGGAGCGCACCGCCTTGACCTCGCGGGTGACCGATTCCAGCCAGTCCTTTTCGCCGGCGCGCGGATACCATTGCGCGCGCTTCCACAGGCCGGTGTCGACGAACACCGCGCCCTGTTCGGCTGCCCAGTGATGCGACGGCGTCAGCCTCGTCGCATGGAAGTCTTCGTCGCGATGATGGCCGGCGAAGGCGCCGATGGCGACCGGCACATAGGGTGGGCGGTAGATCGTCGTGCCGGTTTCGGGGATCGATTTGCCGCTGATTGCCGCCATGATGGCGAGACCGGCGACGTTCGAGGTCTTGCCCTGGTCGGTGGCCATGCCGAGCGTCGTATAGCGCTTGAGATGCTCGACCGATTCGAAACCTTCGCGCTGCGCCAGCTCGATGTCGGACGCGGTCACGTCATGCTGGTAATCGACTAAGGCTTTCCCTTTGCCGGCCACATACCAAAGCGGCGTCAGCGAAAACGCCTCGCTGTCGGCGACCGGCGATGTGCCGGCATTGCCGCCGCGTCCAGCACTCTGCGCTGCCGCAGCACCCGCGGCAAAGCCCTGGCGCAGGCAGTCGCCCAGCCCGAAGGCGCCGTTGGCGGCGCCGACGGCCATCATGCCGGGCGGCGCACCATCCGGCACGAAGGCTGCGATATCGTCCTGCCATTTCGGCCGGCCGCGATGATAGGAGGTCAGCCCGACCGCTGGGTTCCAGCCGCCGGACACGGCAAGCCCGTCGGCTTCGACTTCCGCCCGTGCGCCGCCGGTCAGCGCCACCACGATTTTCCGGACCCCGTCCTTGCCGCCTTCGACCCCGCTGACCGAGCCGTTGAGCACGGCAAAGCCGCCCTTGGCGGCAAGCGCGCGATGCGCGGCGGAGACGTCCGGGCGCGCGTCGACGACCGCCGCGATCTGCAAACCGGCGCCAAGCGCGGTCTCGACCGTGCGCCAGCCATCCTCATTGTTGGTGAACAGCGCGATCCTCTTGGCAGGGGTAACCGCGTAGCGCGCGACATAGGTCCGCATCGCCGAAGCCATCATCACGCCCGGCAAGTCGTTACCGGCAAAGACGATCGGCCGCTCGATGGCGCCGGCGGCGACGACGCAGCGCTTGGCCACGATCCGCCACAGCCGCTGGCGCACCTGGTGCTCGGGCGGCGAGGGCAGGTGGTCGTTGACCCGCTCGATGGCGCCATAGGTGCCGCCATCATAGACGCCGAACAATGTCGTGCGGGTCATGATGCGGACATCGGGCAGTGCGGCGAGTTCGGCCAGCGTGCGCGTAATCCATTCGGCCGCCGGCGCGCCGTCGATCATGCCGCCGTCGGCGAGCAGGCGGCCGCCAAGCGCAAAATCTTCCTCGCACAGGATGACGCGGGCGCCGCCGCGCCCGGCCGCCAGTGCCGCACCCAGCCCGGCCGGGCCGGAGCCGGCGATCAGCACGTCGCAATGCGCCCAGGCCTTGTCGTAATGGTCGGGGTCGGCGACGCCGGGGGCGCGGCCGAGGCCGGCGGCGCGGCGAATCGTTGGCTCGTAGATCGTTTCCCAGAATTTCGCCGGCCACATGAAGGTCTTGTAGTAGAAGCCGGCGACGAAGATCGGCGCGAACAGCTGGTTGACCGCCATCAGATCGTGGCGCAGCGACGGCCAGCGGTTCTGGCTGGCGGCTTCGAGCCCGTCATAGAGTTCGGCCGTGGTCGCTTTGGTGTTCGGCTCGCGCCGCGCTCCGCTGCGCAGTTCGACCAGCGCGTTGGGCTCCTCCGAACCAGCGGTCAGGATGCCGCGCGGCCGATGGTATTTGAACGAGCGGCCGACCAGCTTGACGCCGTTGGCGATCAGCGCCGAGGCCAGCGTGTCGCCCTGGAAGCCGGCAAAGCTCTTGCCGTCGAAGCGGAAGGCCAGCGGCGCGGCGCGATCGATGAGACCGCCGCTCTCCAGCCGGTGTGTCTGCGCGGGCCCAACCATCAGCGCCCAACCTCGGCGGCACCAATGCCTGCAGCCGGTTCGACCGCCGAAATCTCGTGCGTCAGCGTGTTGCGGGCGACCTTCAGCCAGGCCCGGCAGCCGCCGCCATGGTACCAGTATTCGCTCATCGGCCCGGCGATGTTGTCGCGCAGATAGACGTAGTCGAAGACCTCGTCGTCGGTGGCGCCGGCCGCCGGACGCACCGGCTTGGCGTCGCCCAGATAGGTGAACTCCCCGAGTTCGCGTTCGCCGCAGAAGGGACAGACAATGCGCATGCTTCTTCAGCCAGCCTTCAATGCAGGTTCGGTTGGGCGCCTTGGCCCTTTTCGTCGATCATCGCACCTCGCCGGAAGCGGTCGAGACGAAAGCGGGCAGCCTCCTTGTGCGGCTGGTCGCGCGCCAGCAGATGCGCAAAGACCAGGCCGGAGCCGGGCGTCGCCTTGAAGCCGCCATAGCACCAGCCGGCGTTGAGATAGAGCCCGTCGACCGGTGTTTTGTCGATAATCGGCGAGCCGTCCATCGACATGTCCATGATGCCGCCCCACTGACGCAGAAGCCGTATCCGGCCGATCATCGGCATCAGCGCCATGCCGCCTTCGCAGACGTCTTCCATGACAGGCAGATTGCCGCGCTGGGCGTAGGAATTGTAGCCGTCTATATCGCCGCCGAAGACCAGGCCGCCCTTGTCGGACTGGCTGACGTAGAAATGGCCGGCGCCGAAGGTCATGACATTGGGGATCAGCGGCTTGATCGCCTCGGAGACGAATGCCTGCAGCACATGGCTTTCGATCGGCAGCCGCATGCCGGCCATCGCCGCGACGCGCGACGAGGAGCCGGCGACCGCCATGCCGACCTTGCCTGCGCCGATCCTGCCGCGGCTCGTCTCGACACCGGTCACCTTGCCGCTGCCATCGCGGACAAAACCGGTCACTTCGCAGTTCTGGATGATGTCGACGCCGAGCGCGCTCGCCGCATGCGCGTAGCCCCAGACCACGGCATCGTGTCGTGCCGTGCCGCCGCGTCGCTGCAAAAGCCCGCCTTGCACTGGAAAGCGCGCATTGTCGAAGTTCAGGAACGGCATCATCTTCCTGACCGCCGCCAGATCGAGCAGTTCGGCATCGATGCCGTTGATGCGCATGGTGTTGCCGCGCCGCGCATAGGCGTCGCGCTGTGCGTCGGAATGGTAGAGGTTGATGACGCCGCGCTGGCTGACCATGGTGTTGTAGTTGAGGTCCTGCTCCATCCGCTCCCACAGCTTCATCGAAAGCTCGTAAAAACCGGTATTGCCGGGCAGCCCGTAATTGGAGCGGATGATGGTTGTGTTGCGGCCGGCATTGCCGGAGCCGATCCAGCCTTTTTCCAGCACGGCGACATTCCTGATGCCGTATTCGCTGGCGAGGAACCATGCCGTCGCCAGGCCATGGCCGCCGCCGCCGATGATCACCACGTCGTAGTGGCTCTTCGGGCTGGCGTCGCGCCAGGTGCGCTGCCAGTTCTTATGGCCGGAAAATGCCGCCCGGGCGAGGGAGAAGATCGAGTATTTCATGAACCTGTTTCGCGCCGGGCGTGCAACAATTCCGGATCAGATGTCGAGCGTGTGGTCGCGCTCCCACTGGGTGAAGTGGGAAGCATAGGAATTCCATTCCTGCTGCTTGAGCTTTAGATAGGCCGACGAGAATTCCTCACCCAGCGCCGCCTTGAGCGATTTGTCGTTGTCAAACTCGCGCAACGCGTCGAGCAGGTTGAGCGGCAGCTTCGGCGCGCCCTCGACCGTATGGCCGAACTGGTACATGTCGATATCGTAGCGCCTGCCGGGGTCGGCCTTCGAGCGGACGCCGTCAAGGCCGGCGGCGATGATGACGGCCTGCAGCAGATAGGGGTTTGCCGCGCCGTCCGGCAGGCGCAGCTCGAAGCGGCCGGGGCCGGGCACGCGCACCATGTGGGTGCGGTTGTTGCCGGTCCAGGTCACCGTGTTCGGCGCCCAGGTGGCGCCGGAGATGGTGCGCGGTGCGTTGATGCGCTTGTAGGAATTGACCGTCGGGTTGGTGATGGCGGCAAGCGCGGACGCATGTTTCATGATGCCGCCGAGGAAATTCCTGCCCTTGGCCGACAGGCCGAGCTCCATCGCATTATCGGCAAAGACATTGGTCTTGCCATCTTTGTCCCACACCGAGATATGCGCATGGCAGCCATTGCCGGTCAGGCCCTGGAAGGGTTTAGGCATGAAGGTTGCGCGCAGGCCGTGCTTCTCGGCGACCGATTTCACCATGAATTTGAAGAAGGAATGCTTGTCGGCGGTCGCCAGCGCATCGTCGAAGGCCCAGTTCATCTCGAACTGGCCGTTGGCGTCCTCGTGGTCGTTCTGGTAGGCGCCCCAGCCGAGCGCCAGCATGTGGTCGCAGATCTCGGCGATCACGTCGTAGCGGCGCATCACCGCCTGCTGGTCGTAGCAGGGTTTCGACGCCGTGTCATATTCGTCGGAAATCGTCTTGCCGTCCGGCGAGATCAGGAAGAATTCGGCCTCGACGCCGGTCTTGATGTGCATGCCGTCGCCAGCAGCCTCCGCGATCAACCGCTTCAGCGTGTTGCGCGGTGCCTGCTCGACCGATTTGTCGTCCATGATGCAGTTGGCGGCGACCCAGGCGACCTCCGGCTTCCAAGGCAACTGGATCACCGAGGCCGGATCCGGCACCGCCAGCATGTCGGGATGCGCCGGCGTCAGATCGAGCCAGGTGGCAAAGCCGGCAAAGCCGGCACCGTCCCGCTGCATGTCGGCGATCGCCTGCGCCGGCACCAGCTTGGCGCGTTGTCCACCGAACAGGTCGGTGTAGGATATCATGAAATATTTGACGCCCTTTTCCTTGGCGAAGGCGGCGAGATCGTTCCCCATTATAGTTCCTCGCTTACTGGCATTTGGTTTGTCTTAGAAGCCGTTCTTGCCCGGTATCCAGTTGGTGCCGGCCAGCGGCACGCCGGCCATGGCGGCGGCTTCGATCGTCAAGGCCACAAGATCCTCGGGCTCGAGATTGTGCAGGCTGTTCTTGCCGCAGGCGCGGGCGATTGTCTGAGCCTCAAGTGTCATCACCTTAAGATAATTCGCCAGCCGTCGGCCGGCCGCTATCGGATCGACCCGTTTCATTAGCTCGGGATCCTGCGTGGTGATGCCGGCCGGGTCGCGACCCTCATGCCAGTCGTCATAGGCGCCGGCGGTGGTGCCGAGCTCGTTGTATTCCGCCTCCCAGCGCGGGTCGTTGTCGCCGAGCGCGACAAGCGCTGCCGTGCCGATCGACACCGCGTCGACGCCGAGCGCCAGCGCCTTGGCGACGTCGGCGCCGTTGCGTATGCCGCCGGAGACGATCAGCTGCACCTTGCGGTGCATGCCGAGATCCTGCAGCGCCTGCACGGCCGGCCTGATGCAGGCAAGCGTCGGCTGGCCGACATTTTCAATGAACACTTCCTGGGTCGCCGCAGTCCCGCCCTGCATGCCGTCGACGACGACGACATCGGCGCCCGATTTCACCGCAAGCGCGGTGTCGTAATACGGCCGCGCGCCGCCGACCTTGACGTAGATCGGCTTCTCCCAGTCGGTGATCTCGCGCAGTTCGAGGATCTTGATCTCGAGGTCGTCCGGCCCGGTCCAGTCGGGGTGGCGCGAGGCCGAGCGCTGGTCGATGCCTTTCGGCAGCGTGCGCATTTCGGCGACGCGGTCGGAGATCTTCTGGCCGAGCAGCATGCCGCCGCCGCCTGGCTTGGCGCCCTGGCCGACGACCACTTCGATCGCGTCGGCGCGGCGCAGGTCGCGCGGGTTCATGCCGTAGCGTGACGGCAGATACTGGTAGACCAGCGTCTTCGAATGGCCGCGCTCTTCCTCGGTCATGCCGCCGTCGCCGGTCGTCGTCGAGGTGCCGGACAGCGTCGCGCCGCGGCCAAGCGCTTCCTTCGCCGGGCCGGACAGCGAGCCGAAGCTCATGCCGGCAATAGTGATCGGGATTTTCAGTTCGATCGGTTTTTTCGCATAGCGCGAGCCGAGCACGACGCTGGTGTCGCAGCGCTCGCGATAGCCTTCGAGCGGGTAGCGCGAGATCGAGGCACCGAGGAACAGAAGGTCGTCGAAATGCGGCAGCTTGCGCTTAGCGCCGGCGCCGCGGATGTCATAGATGCCGGTCGCCGCGGCGCGGCGGATCTCGGAAAGCGTGTAGTCGTCGAAGGTCGCGGATTTGCGCGGCGTCGTCGGCGGGTTGCGATAGGTCATTGAGCCTCAATACGCGTCGGCGTTGTCGATATTGAAATTGTAGAGGGTACGAGCCGAGCCATAACGCTTGAACTCCGCCGCCTTGACGCCGGTCACGCCGGCGCGGTCGAGCAAGCCTTGCAGCAATTCGAGATGCTCGGGCCGCATCTCCTTGGCGATGCAGTCGGCGCCGAGGCTTTCGACCTTGCCGCGCACGAAAAGCCGCGCCTCGTAGATGGAATCGCCGAGCGCGTCGCCGGCGTCGCCCAGCACCACCAGATTGCCGGATTGCGCCATGAAGGCCGACATGTGGCCGATATTGCCATGGACGACGATGTCGATGCCTTTCATCGAGATGCCGCAGCGCGACGACGCGTTGCCTTCGATGACGAGCAACCCGCCCCGGCCGGTGGCGCCGGCATACTGGCTGGCATCGCCTTTGACGACGATCTGGCCGGACATCATGTTCTCGCCGACGCCGGGCCCGGCCGAGCCATGCACGGTGATGGTGCCGCCGTCGTTCATGCCGCCGCAATAATAGCCGACGCTGCCGCGCACATCGATGGCGACCGGCTGGTCGACGCCGACGGCGACCGAATGGCTGCCTCGCGGGTGGAGCACCTCCCAGGCGGTCTCGTTCGAACCGGGCGCCAGATCGTGCAGCGCCTGGTTGAGCTCGCGCAGCGACATTTCGGCCAGGTCGAAGACCCGTGACGCATGGCCCGGCTCGCGAGCCGCCTTGGAGAGGTTAATTGCCGGCATTGGTTCAATGCTCCCAGAAATAGACGGTTGCGGGCTCGGGTTCCCAGACCTTCGCATTGTCTATGCCGGGCAGTTTGGTGAGCGCACGATATTCCGAGCCGAAGGCGACATACTGGTCGGTTTCGGCCATTACGGCGGGCTTGCAGGCGATCGGGTCGCGCACCACGCCGAAGCCGTTCTTGGTGCCGACGACGAAGGTGAAAAACCCGTCGAGATCACTCAGCGTGCCTTCCAGCGCCTCGCCGAGGTTCTTGCCATGCGCCATCTGCGAGGAGAGATAGGCGGCAGCGACCTCGGTGTCGTTCTCGGTCTCGAATGTCATGCCTTCGCGGATCAGCTCGCGGCGGACATTGTTGTGGTTGGACAGCGAGCCATTATGCACCAGGCACTGGTCGGCGCCGGTCGAGAACGGATGCGCGCCCATCGTCGTCACCGCCGATTCGGTCGCCATGCGGGTATGGCCGATGCCGTGGGTGCCGGTCATCTCGCGGACGCCGAAACGGTCGACGACCGCTTCCGGCAGCCCGACTTCCTTGTAGATTTCGACGACGTCGCCGGCGCCCATGATGCGGATGTCGGGGCGCAGCGTCTGGATCGCCTCGCGCGCTTCGTCGATCTTGGCAGGCATCGTCCGGACCACGGCATGCGTCGACTTCGCAGCAATGCTCACCGGCGCGCCGATTGCCTTGGCAAGTTCGGCGTCGAGGCCGCGGAAATCGCGCTCCGGCTTGGCCGACTGGATGGTGATCTTGGCTTCATTGGAGGACGCGCCATAGATGGCGATGCCGGCGCTGTCGGGACCGCGATCGCTGAGCGAGATCAGCATCTCCGACAGCATCGCGCCAAGCTGGGGCTCGAGCGACTTGTCCTTCAAAAACAGTCCGACGATTCCGCACATGTCAGCCTCCGCGAGTTTGTTCCCTCCGAGATGTATCGAATGAGTCCCGGGAATTCAATTGGTATGAAAAAAATTTTCCTGTCGTTATATATCGGCTGAGGCGCCGCCGGCCGCACTATCGCTGCGCTGGCCGCCATTGTGAACCCATTTGGCATAGCGGATGCGGGCGATCTTGTAGGCATCCAGGATCGACAGGGCATAGATCAGGAAGCCGCCGGCATGGCGTCCGACGAAGCTGGCGTCGGGCGGCGCGATCTTGGCGGTGATCCAGGCAAGGATCACCATGAAGAACAGGAATTGCAGGCCGCGCACCGGCACGCCGAGCACGACATGCCCGCTCGCCGGCAAAACGATCGCAGCGCCCAGAACCAGATAGGGGCTCGGTGGTGCGGGGGAGGTGGTGATCTGGCTGGTCATGCCGCTTGCCGTTCGCTTTGATTGATGGCATCGCGCAGCGCCGAAGCTGACGACAGCAGCCTCTCGATCAGCACCGGATCGAGCCTGACCGTGCCGAATTCGGCTTGCCGGAATACGCCGTAGCGCGCCCGCTCGGCCTCGGCCAGCAGCCAGACGATGCGCACGCCGTTCGGCGTGATCAGCAGTTCCTTGGCCCGCTCCTCGGCAAAGACATCGAGGTGATCGGCGATGATGGCTTCGGGGAAGCGCACGCCCTTGCGGTCGCTCCGCAGCACCGCCTCGGCCGGAAACCCCGCCGCCTTCGGCAGCGGATGGACGAGATGATCGAAATTGGAAAAAGTCGTCGGCGATCCCGGCCGCATCATCATATCGAAAGTGCCTGGTATCGCGACCTTTTCGGTGATCGAAACGCTCAGCCAGCGCGCCGGCAGCTTCCTGATCGCCAGCGTGTCGACGATGGTCCGCACCTGCACCCGCCGGCCGTTCCACGAGCCGGCGAAGGTAACGACGCCGGCAGTGCCGTCCGAGACGTTGGCCGCGTCGGGGATGACGGCGCGGACGCCGGCTTCGTCGGCGGCAAGCCCGGTCGAAGCCTTGGCGCGCCTGGCCCGCGCAAGCCAGGCTATATGGAGGACGAGAGCCAGGGCAACCGCCCCGGCGAGCAATGCTGAGATCACCTAACGCACCTCGTCACGCAAATGCCCGCCCAGACCGGGCGCGCCGTCAGTAGCCCTGCGGCTTCGGCCACGGCATGGTGAACTGGGCACCACGGCGCACGAATTTGTAGCGGTAGAAGTGGAACCACAGCGAGATCAGGAAGTAGAAGGCGACCATGGCGATCAGCTGCGAGCCGAAGCCGAGGAAGATCGCAAAGAAGGTGACCACGCAAAGGCAGAACAAGACGATAGCCGGCAGCGGGTGGAACGGATGGGTGTAGCCGCGGCGGATCGAGCCGAGCGGCCACTTTTTCCTGAACATGATGATGTTGATGCTCATGAAGGTGTATTGCAGCACGCCCGACAGGATCGAGAAGGTGATCGCCTGGTTGAGGTCGGCGATGAAGGCGAAGGCAAGCGCGATCGGCAGCAGGAACAAGATCGAGCGGTAGGGCGTGCGGTATTTCGGATGCACCGCCGAGAACCAGGTCGGCAGATAGCGGTCGCGGCCGAGCGAAAACCAGGCGCGCGCGGCGTCGTTGATGCAGCCATTGGCGGAAGCAAGTGCCGCAAGCAGCGTCGCGATGAACAACAGGTTCTCGAGCAGCGGACTGCCGGTCAGCTTTCCCGCGTCCCAGAGCGGGTACGGGGTGACGCCGAGATATTCCCAGGGCATCAGCGAGGCGCAGACATACCAGGTCATGGCGGCGGCGATCAGAAGCGTGATCATGCCGGCCATCGTGCCATAGGGCAGCGAGCGCGCCGGCGAGCGCACTTCCTCGGCGGCCTGCGTGGTGCCCTCGATGCCGAGATAATACCAGATGCCGAACTGGAAGGCGGCGATGACGCCGATCCAGCCATAGGGCAGCGCATTGCCGGGGGTGACCAACTCGTTCAGCTTCAGCACTGCGCCTTGCGTCCACGGGCTGACCGAAAAGAACAGGATGACGATGGAGACGTAGGCAACGGCGGTGATGACGAAATTGACGTTGAGCGTCATCAGAACGCCGCGATAGTTGAGCCATGCCAGCACGACGATGGTGGCGGCGATGAAGGAGTTGTAGCTCATCCCTTCGACGCCTGCCTTGGCGACGATTGTTTGGCCGAGCAGTATCGCGTCGGAGACTTCGAGCATGGTATAGGCAAAGACCAGGAACAGCGCGACGTTGAAGGCCATCAGCGGCCCGACGATGTGCTTGGCCTGCGCATATTGGCCGCCGGCGGCGGCGACCGTTGAGGTGACCTCGGAATCGATCATGGCGACGGAGGTGTAGAGCAGGCCGACGATCCAGCAGACCACCAGTGCGGCGAGCCCGCCGCCCTTGTCGGCGGAGAAGTTCCAGCCGGTGAATTCGCCGACCAGAACGATGCCGACGCCGAGCGCCCAGACATGGGCGGGGCCGAGCACCCTGAGCAGTGAAACCCTGTCGCCTTGCACTTGCACCGCTGGTTCAGCCGTGATCGTCATCGTTCAATCCCCCACTCAGATCCGGTGTTTTTCGGACACGGCTTCAAGTTCGCCTTCCCTGGACGAGGTCAGCATCTCTTCGGAATAGGTCGTGTCGATCTTGAACCAGTCGTAGAGCATCCACAGCGCGAGCACGATCGAGATGCCCCAGCATGCGTAAGAGAGTGCCACCCACATGACGATGCTTCCTATCTATTTGTCGCCGAACTTTTCGTCGATGACGTCGCGGTATTCGCGGTCCGATGCGCGGAACAGAAAGATGAAATAGCCGATCAGCACTGCCGCCATGATGATCAGCGTCGGCCAGTCGATGATGTAGTGGAACCGGTTCTGGATGATGTCGTGCGCGGTTTCCGGCGTGTAGCCGAGCTTTTCCCAGATCGAGGCCATGGTCGGGTTCTGGCCGAGCGCTTCCCACGTCTTGGCGTCGAGCGCGTCGATGGATTTTGCCGCCCCTGCCAGCCCTAGTTTCAGTGGCAGCCACAGCGCGACGAAAATCGCGACCACAACGACGGCGATATCGAAAACCTGTCCGGCCTTGCTCTGTTCGGGCGGTGTATAGCGGGCCATGCGTCTCCCCCCTCAGGACTTGCGGTTGCGGTAGGCGTCGGCATTCTTGATGTCGAGGCCGTAGATGAAATCCTTGTCTTCCTTGTAGTGGTTGACCATCGCCAGAATGGCGGCCGTGTTGAAGATCAGCACGGCGGCGGCGGCGACCGCGACGACGAGCTTGATGCCGGCGTCGGGGACGTATGGCCACGTCATGAACAGGACAAAGAGGATCGTCGCCCACAGGCAGACGATCAGGAGCATGGATCCACGCACGTCGGAACGGTACAGCGCTTCCACGCGCTGTTGCAGGTCGGACATCGGCTTTCCCCTTTTTCAACGCCGGTCCGGATCGGCCGGTCATTGCCCTCTTTCAAGAGAGTGAAATTTTTTTCATAAAATCCGGCCGAATTCTGGAATTGTCAAGACGATTTTACGCGACGTTAACCGTTTGTTTGGGCGCGCCGGATTTGCCTGACAATGAAATTATTTGCTTACGGGTATTGCAGGCTCCCGGCGTTTGCGATCAATATTCAAGCCAACGCTCCCGCCTGTGTGCAGGGAGCAGGGGAAAGCAAAAAAGTTTCTTTCTAACGGAGGACCAGCGGATGACGGCATCCTGGAGATTTTCGACGCTTGCGGACCGCCATCGCGCGCTCGGCTCGAAGCTCGAGGACTGGAGCGGCATGGGCACCGCCTGGACCTACGACAAGGACGCCGACGAAGAGTATATCGCCATCCGCACCAAGGCCGGCCTGATGGACGTGTCCGGCTTGAAGAAGGTCCACATCACCGGGCCGCACGCCTCGCACCTGATCGATCTGGCGACGACGCGCGACGTCGAAAAGATCTATCCCGGCAAGTCGGCCTATGCCTGCATGCTCAACGAGGCCGGCAAGTTCACCGACGACTGCATCCTCTACCGCACCGGCCCGAATTCCTGGATGGTCGTGCATGGCTCGGGCACCGGCCATGAAGAGTTGCAGCGCGCTTCCGTCGGTCGCGACGTGTCGCTGCGCTTCGACGACAATCTGCACGACCTTTCGCTGCAGGGTCCGACCGCCGTCGATTATCTGGCAAAGCATGTGCCCGGCATTCGCGACCTCAATTATTTCCACCACATGCAGACCCAGTTGTTCGGCTTTCCGGTGATGATCTCGCGCACCGGCTACACCGGCGAGCGCGGCTACGAGATCTTCTGCCGTGGCCAGGACGCCGGAACGATCTGGGACAGGATCCTCGACGACGGCAAGAGTGCCGGCATCATCCCGTGCCGCTTCACCACGCTCGACATGCTGCGCGTCGAGAGCTACCTGCTGTTTTACCCCTACGACAATTCGCAGAAATACCCGTTCGAGAACGAACGCCCCGGCGACACACTGTGGGAGCTTGGTCTCGACTTCACCGTCAGCCCCGGCAAGACGGGCTTTCGCGGCGCCGAGGAGCATTATCGCCTCAAGGGCAAGGAGCGCTTCAAGATCTTCGGCGTGCTGCTCGAAGGCAAGGAGCCGGCCGACGAGGGCGCGCCGGTCTATCGCGACGACAAAAAGGTCGGCGTGGTGACCTGCGCCATGTATTCGCCGTTGGTCAAAAAATCGATGGGCATTGCCCGGCTCGACGTCGACTGCGCGGTGCAGGGCACCAGGCTCGAGATCCGCAACAAGAGCGGCGCCATCAGCGCAACCGCCGAGCCGCTTCCTTTCGATGATCCGAAGAAGACCAAGCGCACGGCGAAAGGCTGAGGCATACTGCGGGTATGGCAGCGAAAAGCATCATCAGTCGCCCGGTCTATGGGACGCTGTCTCCGCAGCCCGGCAAGCATCATCTTTTCATAGCGGATGCAGAGGGAGCGCTGGCGATTGCCGATCTGGCCGCCAAGGCACCGGCGGATTTCTTCGGTGGCGCCCACATCATCTTCATTCCCGGACGCGATGGTAAATATGCCGATGCGCTCGAAGCCCTGAAGCCGGCACAGTTCTACCTCGGCCATTCCTTTGCCAGCGCCCTGCCGCGGCTGAAGCAGACGCTGGCCAACGCGCATATGGGACTCAGGCTCTATCTTGCCGGCACCGAGGGGCTGATCGGCCAGGCCATGCAGGCGGCGCTGGAAGCCGGCATCGACCACACCTCGGTTCAGACCGAGCATCGCGGCTCGCTGGCGCGCCGCATGCAGTGCGTCCACTGCAAGGGCATCACCGAGAACGTGACGACGCAGCCGGCAACCTGTTCGCATTGCGGCCTCTTGCTTCTGGTGCGCGATCATTATTCGCGGCGGCTCGCCGCCTTCCAGGGCGTCTGCATCAACGCCGAGGACCGCAGCGAAATTCCTCCGATCGAGGAGGTCTTTCGATGAGCACCGGCACCACCAAGCTCGATGTCGTCGTCAGCGATGTCGTTCCGATCAACGAACTGGTGACGCGCTTTCATTTCCGCCGGCGCGACGGCGAGCTTTTGCCGACCTTTTCCGGTGGCGCCCATGTCGTCGTCGAGATGCGCGATGGCGAACGCACCAGGCTCAATCCCTATTCGCTGATGGGCTCGCCGCTCGACACCAGCGAATACACCATCTCGGTGCGCCGCGACGACGCCGGCCGCGGCGGCTCGCTGTTCATGCACAGGCATGTCAGGCCGGGCACGGAGATGGTGGTCAGCTACCCCGTCAACCTGTTCTCGCTCGATCTGCGCGCCAGGAAGCACCTGATGCTGGCCGGCGGCATCGGCATCACCCCGTTCATGGCGCAGACCGCGCAACTGGCGGCGGAAGGCGGCAATTTCGAATTGCATTACACCTGCCGCACCGCCTCGCTAGGCACCTATGCCAACCTGCTCAGGGAGCGCTACGACCGCCGGGTCAGGCTCTATCACGACGACCGCGACGAGCGCGTCGATCTCGACCGGCTGCTGTCGTCGCAGCCGCTCGGCACGCATCTCTATGTCTGCGGCCCGTCCGGCATGATCGGCTGGGTGCGCGAGCGTGCCGCGGCCCTCGGCTGGCCTCCGGAGACCGTGCATTTCGAGCATTTCGCCGCACCCCAGCCCGGCGCGCCCTTCGACGTGACGCTGGCGCTCAGCGGCAAGACAATCCGTGTCGACGAGCAGCAGAGCCTGCTCGAGGCGATCGAGGCGGCCGGCGTCGATCCGCCCTATCTCTGCCGCGGCGGCGTCTGCGGCCAGTGCGAGACCAACGTCATTTCGCATGACGGCAAATTCATCCACAACGACCACTGGCTGAGCGAGGAAGACCACCATTCGGGCTGCAAGATCATGCCCTGCGTCTCGCGCTTCGAGGGCAGGTCGCTGGTGCTGGAAAGATAGGAGGCGAGCTTGGGCATCACCTTTCGTAAGGAAACCTTCCGCGACGACTTCACGTTCAGGAACAGCCCCGAGCACATCAGGCGGTTCCCGTTCCCGTTCCATGAAGACAGCTACATGTATGCCGTCAACATCGAGCCGCATGTCGTCGGGCCGAAGGGCAGCGTGCTGGAGAATTTGATCGACGTCGACGAGCACTATGTCGCCGAGATGCAGGACCGCGCTTTGGTGCTGGCCGAGGATCCGCTGCGCTGCCAGTCGCTGCCGCACATGACGCTGGCCGGCTGGGATCTGCTCGAGCTTTTGATGGAGCAGCAGGCGCTGGGCTATCCCGAGCATTTCACGCTGACGCGCCATGGCGACCGCTGGCGCTGGATCAACCGGCCGCTCGGCATCGACGACAGCTTCACATTCGGCGACGTCTCGACGCTGCCCTATGGGCCGATGGAATACATCACCCGCCAGAGCCAGGGCGATTTCTGCATTCTCGACCAGCGCGACGGCAATCTGTGGATGGATGCCGGCATGGTCACCACCCAGGCCGACTGGTCGCTCGATTTCGACATCGGCATGAACTTCTTCGAATGGCACGCGCCGGTGCCGCTGGCGCATGAGAAGGGCATCTTCGTCCGGGCGCTAAAATTCCTCACCAACATCCAGCAGGGCAAGCCGGCGCGCCGGCTGAACTGGACGATGACAATCAATCCTCGCCTCGATACCAGCCCGGAAAATTATCACAAATGGGGTCCGGACCGGACCACGGTGACGCCCAAAAACGTCGGCGACAAGGTCCATCTGCGCGTCGAGCTGCAGAGCTTCTGGCGGCTGCCGCGCTCGAATGCGATCGTCTTCCCGATCCGCTGCTACCTGATCAAGATGGACGAGCTGGTGACGCAGCCGAAATGGGCAAGGCGCCTGCACCGCGTCATCCGCGACCTTCCCGACGAACTCGCCAACTACAAAGGCCTGACGCGCTACCGCGCGACGCTGGTCGAATGGCTGTCGAAGCTGGATGACGGCAGTGCGACATCGCCGGGGTTCGGGCCGGATTGAGGTTCTGTTTGCGAGGTTCGCGCTGCCCGTCAAGCTGCCAATCTCCCCCCAAGAGGGGGAGATGCCCGGCAGGGCAGAGGGGGGCGCCGTAGAGCGCCGGCCTTTAGCCCCCTTGCGACCAATCGAGGACGAGCTTGCCCTGCAGTTCAACGTAGCAGAGACCCTAGGATCCATGCCGTTACCGTGGCCGTGGAGTGCAGCGATCCAGGATTGCTTGCGCGCCCTCATCTCCGGCTCACCCCGCGCTGCTCTGCGGATAACAGATGATCGACAAATACCGCATCGGCAGGACGCTCAGCACTTCCGGTCCGTGCGGCGCATCGGCGTCGAAGAACAGGCTGTCGCCAGGCCTCATCGGGTAGAGATTGCTGCCGTGCCGGTAAACCACCTCGCCCTCGAGCATATAGAGGAATTCCATGCCTTCATGCTGGAAGGTCGGGAACACGTCGGAATCCTCGGTCAGCGTGATCAGATAGGGTTCGACGACGACGCCGCTGGTGTTGGAGCCGATATGGCCGAGCAGATTGTACTGGTGGCCGGCGCGCGTGCCGCGGCGTTCGACGTCGAGGCCTTCGCCGGCCTTGACGAAGACGGCACTGCGCTCTTCCTCGAAGCGGCGGAAGAAGGCGGTGACGGGAACGCCGAGTGCCCGCGACAGCGCCTGCAACGTGGTCAGCGATGGCGAGGTAATGCCGTTCTCGATCTTCGACAGCATGCCAAGCGAAATGTCGGTGGCGGCAGCCAGATCGGCGACGGTGATGCCGAGCTTCTTGCGGAAGGCCCGCACCTCGCGGCCGATGGCGACCTCCAGGACTTTTTCGCGGGTGTCGCGAATGGCGTGCGGGTTCTGGGTGAGCGGCGCGCGTATCTTGCGCGGATCGACTGCAGCGACCGACGGCTTGGCCTTGGCGGCGACGACGGCCGCAGCGGGCTTTAGACTGGATGCTTTTTTCGCCATGTTGCCACCCCGGACCTTGCCGATTCATTTCACTCACGGTGAACATATTCGGTGCCGATACAGAAGCGCAACTGCCACGGCAAGCCACCCGTGTCGAATTGCGCAATGTCTGGATTTCGCCCGAGCTACTGCGTCGCTTGGAAATCCAGCTGGGCGAAACGCGGTTTCGCGACAAGCCCTGTTGACAGCATCGAAGGGGCAATTACTGTCCTGTCAGTGAAATTTGTTTCGTTAGGGAAATGAGATCGGGAGGCCCGCAATGAAAGATCGTGTTGCCGTCATCGGAGCCGGGCCGTCCGGCATGGCCCAGCTCAGGGCCTTCAAGTCGGCCGCCGACAAGGGCGCCGACATTCCCGAAATCGTCTGCTTCGAAAAGCAGTCCGACTGGGGCGGCCTGTGGAACTACACCTGGCGCACCGGCCTCGACGAGCATGGCGACCCAGTGCACGGCTCGATGTACCGTTACCTCTGGTCGAACGGCCCGAAGGAATGCCTCGAATTCGCCGACTACACCTTCGAGGAGCATTTCGGCCGGCCGATCGGCTCCTATCCGCCACGCGCCGTGCTGTGGGACTACATCAAGGGCCGCGTCGAAAAATCCGGCGTGCGCCAATGGGTGCGCTTTAACAGCCCGGTGCGCATGGTGACCTTTTCCGAAACGACAAAAAAATTCACCGTCACCGCGCATGACCGCACCAGCGACGTCACCTACTCGGAAGAGTTCGACCATGTCGTCGTCGCCTCGGGTCATTTCTCCGTGCCCAACGTTCCCTATTTCGAGGGCTTTTCGACCTTCAACGGCCGTATCCTGCACAGCCACGATTTCCGCGACGCCATGGAATTCAAGGGCAAGGACATTTTGATAATCGGCCGCTCCTATTCAGCCGAGGACATCGGCTCGCAATGCTACAAATACGGCGCCAGATCGATCACCTCCAGCTACCGCTCGAAGCCGATGGGCTTCAAATGGCCGGAGAACTGGAAGGAAGTGCCGCTGCTGCAGAAGGTCGTCGGCAAGACGGCGCATTTCAAGGACGGCAGCACCAAAGACGTCAACGCCATCATCCTGTGCACCGGCTACCTCCATTCCTTCCCGTTCCTCACCGAGGATTTGAAGCTGAAGACCGCCAACCGCATGTGGCCGGACGGGCTCTACGAGGGCATCGTCTGGGAGAAAAACCCGAAGCTGTCCTATATCGGCATGCAGGACCAGTTCTACACCTTCAACATGTTCGACGCGCAGGCCTGGTTCGCCCGCGAGGTCATCATGGGCCGCATCAAGCTGCCCTCGGCCGAAGCCATGGCCGAGCACGGCCGGAAATGGCGGGCACGTGAAGAAACACTTGAAGACGCCGAGCAGATGATCTGGTTCCAGGGCGACTACACCAGGGAGCTGATGGAGCAGACCGACTATCCCGGCTTCGATGTCGAGGCTGTCAATCAGACCTTCATGGAGTGGGAGCATCACAAGGCGCAAGACATTATGGGCTTCCGCGACCATTCCTATCGCTCGCTGATGACCGGCACGATGGCGCCGCTGCACCATACGCCCTGGCTGCAGGCGATGGACGATTCGATGGAAAGCTATCTCGAGATGAAGGGCGTGGCGGCGGAGTAGCAGTCCGAACGGCGATTGACTTGCCTCAGACAACTTCCCGCGCCGGGTCGGCCGCCAGCGCCAGGGAATTTGCGACGTGCTCGAGGTGCTCCTCGTCCAGAATGCTGGTCGCGACGCGGACAGCGTTCGTTTTTCCGGTCGAAAACTTCGCTCCGGCATGGACCGCGATGCCGTGGGCGGCCAGCGTGACCATTGCGTAAGGTTCCGAAGCAACCGGAATGAGGACGCTGAGACCGTGTCCGGCGTCGATATCGACATTGCGTTTGGCCAGTTCGCCGGCGAGCCGTTCGCGACGGCCGCGGTATACCTCCTTCGCCTGCTCCACCAGGGCGGCCGTGGCCGGGTCTTGCAGCAGCCAGGCGGTGGCTGCCTGCAGGATGCGGCTGGTCCATCCCGAGCTGAAGCTGCGGTAGGACTGGATCTGCTCGACGATCGTCGCCGATCCGGACAGCACGGCGAGCCGCAGATCCGGGCCGTGGGTCTTGGAATAGGACAGGATATGGACGACGCGATCGGGAAAACGCCGGCCAAGCGAAATGCGCGGCGCCGAGGCAATATCGCCGACGCCGTCATCTTCGACAATCAGCACGTCGGTGCCGGCGAGCAGGTCGCCGATGACTTCCAGCCGCGCCGACGACATGCAGGCGCCGGTGACCGAATGGACGCGCGGCTGGAACAGGAACGCGACGGGCCGCTGCCGCAGAGCGTTGGCAAGTGCATCCGGCAAGGGACCGTCGCTGTCGCAGTCTACCGGGATGATCGGCACATCGAGGTCCTCGAGGATGTCGAGCAGGCGAAGCGCCGTCGGGTTCTCGATGGCCACCGGCGCCCCCGGCGGGACCAGCGCATGCAGCAAGGTGTAGATGGCGTTGTAACCGCCATTGGTGGCCAGGAACGCGCCGGGATCGTACGGCCATGACGGGCGCACTGCCGCCTCCAGCTCGGGCAGGATGCGCACCCGCTCGTAGCTGTTGAGCTTTTCGGCGCGCGCACCATGCGCCAGCGCGATGTCGAGCGGCGGCAAGAGCATCACATCGGGCTCCGCGATCGCCAGGTTCAGAACATCCTGTCCGTAATTGCCACCGCTCATGTGGCGCTCGGGCCGGGCGGCAAAGCGGCTGCCCATGATCCAGGTGCCGTTGCGTCCGCGGCCGCCGATGATCTTGTAGCGCCGCAACTCGCTCCACGCCTGCGAGACCGTCGCCGGGCTGACGCCAAGCACATAGGCCAGATCGCGGACCGGCGGAAGCTTTGCGCCGACAGGCAGCGCGCCGCTTCTGATCAGCGCACTGGTCTCGCGTGCGATGCCGCGCATCGTGCGGTCGCCAAGGCGATCAGCGAACCATCCTGCATCGAAATCCATCGGCACCCGCGACCATTAAAGCTAATGTTCAATAACAAAATAACATTTGATCGGCCAAAAATAAACATTTACCAATCGCCGGTCAAACATAGCTTTGAAGTTCATGCCGATGCCCGTCTCCATCACTATAGCCACCCGCGATTGGGACTATCTCACCCCTTTGGTGCTGGGTGACGTCGCTTCGAGCCGCTTGTCGGTGAAGGTTGACCGCGTCGCCACGCTCATTCCGGATCTCGGCACCGATCCGAACTACGATGCGGCGGAGGTCTCATTCAGCCGTTATGTGTCGGCCATGGCTTCGGGCAGGGATACGGTGGTTGGAATACCGTGCTTCATCATGCGCGGCTTTCGCCATCGCTGCATCATAACGGTCGAGGCCAGCCCGCTGGAACGGCTTTCCGACCTTGCCGGCAAACGCATCGGCGTGACCGGCTGGCGCGATTCCGGCAACACATGGACGCGCGCGGCACTTCGCCGGGCAGGCGTCGGCGTCGAGGATGCCTATTGGTTCGCCGGCAGGCTGACATCGGAGCACCCGATCGCCGACCGCCTCGACGGATTCGGCAGGCCGGGGCGCATCGAAGCAGCACCAGGCGAGCGCCCAATGATCGAGCTGCTGTCGCAAGGTGAGCTCGACGCCGTTTTCACGCCCTTCATGCCGGACGGCTTTTTCGGCCCGGCTTCCGGCTTCCGGCAAGTGCTGCGCGATTTTCGCGCGGCCGAACGCGCCTATTTCGCCGACGTCGGTTATGTCCCGGGCATGCATCTGGTCGCCGTCAAGGCCGCAGTGGCCAGGGAGCACCCCTGGCTGCCGCAGGAACTCGCCAGGCTGATCGACGAAAGCCAGCGCGTCTGGACGGCAAAGCGCCGAAAATATGCCGATACCTCGCCCTGGATCCTCGAGGAGCTGGTTCATGCGGGGCGCGACCTGCCTGCCTCCTGGAACGCCAGCGGCCTGCCGGCCAACCGGCGCATGATCGAGGATTTCGTCACCGAGCTCCATGCCCAGGGCATTCTGGCGGAACCGATTTCCGCCGACGCCTTGTTTCCTTTCGAGGCCAGATCGCGGGCCACCGCAGCCTGACAACGCACAACGAAGAACACGAAGGAGAATGCCATGAGGACAATCAGCTTCATATTCGCCTCGCTCGTCACCATGCTGGCGCAGGCCAGCTTTGCCCAGGATATCCAGAAGCAATCGGTGAACGAGGATTTGCGGGCCCGGCTGCCGGAAGAGATCCGCACGGCGGGAAAGATCACAGCCGTCAACAACGGCTCGTTCCCGCCCTATGAGATCGTCACCGGCACCGAACTGTCGGGGGCGACCAGGGACATTTCCGACGCCATCGGCCAGCTGCTCGGCGTCGAGATCGATCATGCCTCGGTCGCCGGCCTGCCGGCTTTGCTGAGCGGCATCAATGCCGGCCGTTATCAGTTCGCGATGGGTCCTGTCGGCGACTATCCCGACCGCCAGAAATCCAACGACTTCATCGATTGGGTGCGCGAATACGTCGTCTTCGCCGTCGAGAAGGGCAACCCGCAAGGCATCACCTCGCTCGACACCGCGTGCGGCAAGCGCATCGCCGTCATGTCGGGTGGCTCGGCCGAGAAGGTCATCAAGCAGCAGGCGCAGAAATGCACCGAAGGCGACAAGCCGGCCGTCGAGGTGCAATCCTTCACCGACCAGCCGAGCTCGATACTGGCCGTCCGGTCGAAACGCTCCGACGCATTCTTCTCCTCGCAGGCGCCGCTGACCTATTTCGTCGAGCAGGCGAAGGGCCAGCTGGAACTCGCCGGGGTCGGCCAGGCCAACGGCTTCAAGGACATCTATCAAGGCGCCGTCGTCAAGAAGGGCTCGCCGCTGGGCGGCGTGCTGCTCGACGCGTTCAAGATCCTGATGAAGAACGGCACCTACGCCGCGGTCATGAAGAAGTGGGGCCTCGAGAAGAACATGATCGATGCGCCAGGCATCAACCAGGGCCAGTAGAGGCTGCCATGACCGATGCCACCGCTGCCTACGCGGCCGGGCTGCCGCGACGTCCCGACGACGCGCTGCGCGACGTCAAACGAGCCCACCGGCCGTTTCCGCTCGTCCGGCTGGCGCTCTGGGCGTTCACCGTCACCGTGGCAGCTGGCTTCGCCTATATCGTTGCAGTCAACCCGAATTTCGGCTGGCCGGTGGTCGCCCAGTATTTCTTCGATCCGACGGTCATGCAGGGGCTTTCGGTGACGCTCGGCCTGACGGTCGTGGCAATGATCCTGGGCATCGTGCTCGGCCTGCTGCTCGCCATCGCGCGCATGTCGAGCGACAGGCTGGCATCCCTTCTCTCCGGCCTGTTCATCTGGTTCTTCCGGGGAACGCCGCTGCTGGTGCAATTGATCCTGTGGTACAACCTTTCGACGCTGTTTCCGCGCATTTCCATCGGCTTCGCCAGTTGGAACACCAACGACCTGATCACGCCGTTGACCGCCGCCGTTCTTGGTCTGGCGCTGAACGAGGCCGCCTACATGGCCGAGATCATCCGTGGCGGGCTGCTGTCGGTGGACAAGGGACAGGCCGAAGCAGCTGAAGCCTTCGGCATGACCCGCGCGCGGGCCTTGCGGCGCATCATCATCCCGCAGGCGATGCGGTCGATCGTGCCGCCGACCGGCAATCAGCTGATCAGCATGATCAAGGCAACGTCGCTTGTCAGCGTCATCGCCATGGCCGACCTGCTCTACTCGGTGCAGTCGATCTACAACCGCACCTTCGAAATCATTCCGCTGCTGATGGTTGCAGTGCTGTGGTACCTGCTGATCACCTCGGTCCTCAATGTCGCGCAAGGCGCGATCGAACGCCGCTACAGCCGCGGCGACCGCGGCGCCCGCGAGAAGACGGCGACCGCCACCCTGGAGGCTGCCAATGAGCGCGCATGACACGCCCCTGGTGCGGGCGCGCGACGTTCACAAGGCCTTCGGCCCGCTCGAGGTGCTGAAGGGCATTGATCTGGACGTCGCGCCTGGCGAGGTGGTGGTCATTCTCGGACCGTCCGGCTCCGGAAAGTCGACCTTCCTGCGATGCATCAATCATCTCGAGGCGATCGACCAGGGGTCGATCGAGGTGGACGGCGAGCAGATCGGTTACCGGTTGCACGACGGCCGCCTCGACAAGCTTTCCGACCGCGCGATCGCCGCGCAGCGGCGCAAGATCGGCATGGTGTTCCAGCAGTTCAATCTCTATCCGCACATGACGACCCTGCAGAACGTCATCGAGGCTCCGGTCGGCGTTCACCGGGAGAACCGCAAGGAGGCGATCGGCTACGCCTGCGAACTGCTGACCCGTGTCGGTCTTGCCGACAAGATCGACGCCTATCCGCGCCAGCTTTCAGGCGGCCAGCAGCAGCGCGTCGCCATCGCCCGTGCGCTCGCCATCCGCCCGAAATTGATGCTCTTCGACGAGCCGACCTCGGCGCTCGATCCGGAGCTGGTCGGCGAGGTGCTCGCCACCATGCGCGATCTCGCCAGGCAGGGCTTGACCATGATCGTGGTCACGCATGAGATCGGCTTCGCCCGCGAAGCGGCGGATCGGGTGGTGTTCATGGACGACGGTAATGTGATCGAGGCCGGGCCTCCGGACGAGGTTCTCGCCAAACCCAGGCACCCGCGCACGCGGGCTTTCTTGAGCCGTTTCATCTAAAAGCAAAGCCGGCGCGGCACCTGCTCGGCCGGCAAAGGACCTTCCATGCCAAAGACCTCCAACCAGTTCGCCGATATTTCCGACTTCGCCAACAAGGCCGCCGAGCTTGCAGCGGCCCGCCAGCACCTGCACGCGCATCCCGAGCTTTCATTCCAGGAGCACGAAACGGCTGCATACGTTGCCGAACGGCTCGAAAGCTGGGGCTATGAGGTGACGCGCAATGTCGGCGGGCTCGGCGTCGTCGGTCGCCTGGGCCAGGGCAGCGGCCGCAGCATCGCCATCCGTGCCGACATGGACGCCCTGCCGATCACCGAAGCTACCAAGCTCCCTTATGCCAGCCAGGCCAGCGGCAAGATGCACGCCTGCGGTCATGACGGCCACACCACGATGCTGCTCGGCGCCGCCGAATACCTGGCGCGCACACGGCATTTCAACGGCACGGTGAACCTCATCTTCCAGCCGGCCGAGGAAGCCGGCAAGGGAAGCGGGGCGCAGGCGATGATCGCCGACGGCCTGTTCGAGCGCTTTCCCTGCGATGCGATATTCGGGCTGCACAACCACCCGGGCGCGCCGACGGGTTCGTTCCTGATGCGCGCCGGGCCGCTGATGGCGGCGAGCGATACCGTCACCATCAGGATCGCCGGGCGTGGCGGCCACGCCTCGCGTCCGCACCTGACGGTCGACCCGATCGTCGCTGCCGCCAACATCGTCATGACCCTGCAGACGGTTGTGTCGCGCAACGTCAACCCGATCGAGACCGCTGTCGTCACCGTCGGCACGATTCACGGAGGCACGGCCTCCAACGTCATTCCGGAACACGCCGAAATCACGTTGAGCGTCCGCTCCTTCTCCGCCGAGATCCGCGACACGCTCGAGCAGCGTATTCGCAATATCGCAGCACTTGTGGCGCAGGCGCATGGCGCAACGGTCGAGATCGATTACGAGCGCGGCTACCCGGTGGTGGTCAATTCCGAGCGCGAGACGTCCTTTGCGACAGACATCGCTGTCGAACTCGTCGGTCAGGACAAGGTGTCCGTCTGCCCGTTGATCCCCGGCAGCGAAGACTTTTCTTATTTCCTCGAACACAAACCCGGTTGTTTCCTGCGCCTCGGAAACGGCGAGGATTCAGCCATCCTGCACAGCTCGAAATATGATTTCAACGACGGCAATCTGACCGTCGGCGCAGCGCTCTGGGCTCGTTTGACCGAGAGATTCCTGGCCGCCTGATCCATGACTGCGGCTTGGATTGTCAATCGGCCGGTCGAGCATTATTGGGGCGACCGGCCGCGCGACGATGCTCAACGAATTCTCACGCATTCCCCCTCTTCGAATGCGATAAGAGCTTCGCTTTCAGACAAACAAAAAGTCACCCGTCGTCAGCGGGCTTGTAAAGTTTGCGAGAGTAACTTGATCGACTCCTGCGGTAATGATGGTGTCGGTTCCACTTTGCGCAATTGTGAGATCATCGAACGATTGCACGCCCTCCACGCCACTAAATACAATGGTGTCGTCTTGGGTCTGGCTGAAATCGTAGATGGTGTTTTGGGTTCCGACCGTCATTGAACCATCGTCCTTGAATATGAATTGATCTCTGCCGCCCTGAGTCAGTTCGCTCAGTTGCCCGTCACCCCACATGTCGTTGATGACGGTGCAGCCGGGTGCCGCGGTCCCGGCGTACAGGGTATCGTTTCCGCCCCTGGCCGAACCGGACATCTGCAGAGCGTCGCCGCACAGGAAATTACGGACCTGGCCGCTTCCGCTGTTGAGGCCACCGGTAAGAATATCGTTGCCGCCCGCGGCGGACCCGGACATAGCGAATGTGTCGCCATACAACTCGCTTTGAACATCAGGACCAGAGCTCTTATTGCCGCCGGTTAGGATATCATTGCCGCCCACAGCATTGCCGGCCATCGCGCCAGCGTCGCCATAGGCGAAATTATGGGTGCCTTGCAGCACGGCCACGTCATCGCCCCCGCTAGCAGAGTCGGACATGATGCCGGCCGCGTCACCATAGAAACTTATCACGAACCCACCCACGCTCGTGAAGGTGTCGTCGCCGCCCTTAGCAAAGTCGGACATATGTAGGCTCGCGTCGCCAAAGAAGGTTTTGGTCTGAATCGTGCCACCAAAGTCTGTGTAATGGTCGTCGCCACCCTGAGCATGGCCAGACATGCTGCGACCGGCATCACCGTAGAAAATAGTGTTGGCGTCACTAGCGCCATTGAAAGTGTCGTTGCCGCCCTTGCTGTAGTCCGACATATCGCCGCTGGTGTCCCCGTAGAAAGCGTTGCTGGAGTCGCTCCTGGCCGTGAAACGGTCGTCGCCACCTTGAGCATGGCCAGACATGTTGTTCCCGGCGTCGCCAAAGAAAATGTTGACGGCCACGCTGGTGCCCTCGAAGGTGTCATTGCCACCCTTGCTGTGGTCGGACATATCGACGCCGGCGTCACCGTAGAAAGTGTTGAAGGAGTTGGGAAAGGCCGTGAAACGGTCGTCGCCGCCCTGAGCATGGCCGATCATGTTGCCGCCGGCGTCGCCGAAGAAAATGTTGCTGGTTTGCGCGGCGCCCGTGAAAGTGTCGTTGCCGCCCTTGCTGTGGTCCGACATATCGTCGCCCGCGTCACCGTAAGCAGTGGTGGTGGAGGAGCTCGACACCGTGAAGGTGTCGTCACCGCCCCGAGCAAAATTGAACAAGCTCCGAGCCGCGTCGCCGTAGAAGGTGTAAGTCGACGGTGCGGTTTCCGTAAAGGTGTCGTTGCCGCCTCTTGAGAAATCGAGCAGGCTGCCGCCAGCGTCGCCGGTCAAGATATTCGTATTCGGATCGCCTGTGAGGGCGTCATCGATACCCCACTGATGATCTGCTAGATCACTGGTAGTAAAGGGAACGCGTGTAGACATTATCCGCTCTCCTGTTGAGCCTGCCCGTCCCATAACAGCCGTACGATGTGAGGCAAAAACGAGCAATAATCCCGAATGGCTATGTCTTTAGACGTAGGGATCGGTGCCTCGTTAACGGCGCGCTTGGCGGCAGCTTCCTGAGGCCGTCCTATTCCGGACTATCCCAGCCTTGCCCGAGCCTTCGCCGTCCAGGCGTTGAACAGCCGGTCTGCGACGATGCCGATGAAGGCGATGGCTAGGCCGGCGACGATGCCGCGACCGGAATCGGCCTTGGACAGGGCGATGAACACCTCCTGGCCGAGATCGCGCGTGCCGACCATGGCGCAGATGATGATCATCGCCAGCGCCATCAGGATGGTCTGGTTGACGCCGAGCATGATCTCGGGCAACGCCAGCGGCAGCTGCACGCGAAAGAAGGTCTGGCGCCTGGTGCAGCCCGAAACCTTCGCCGCCTCGATCAGCGCCGGCGGCACCTGCCGGATCCCGTGATTGGTGTAGCGGATCGCCGGCACCACGGCGAACGCGACGGTGGCGATCATCGCGGTGACGTCGCCGACCCTGAACAGCATCACCACCGGAATGATGAAGCAGAACGACGGCAGCACCTGCAGCGTGTCGATGACCGGCGTGACGGTCTTTTCGAAGCGGTCGCTGCGCGATGCCATCAGCCCGATCGGGATGCCGATCAGGCAGGCGATAAAGGCGGAGATGCCGCACAAATAGACCGTCGCCATGGTCTTTTCCCAAAGTCCGGTGACGGCGCAGAACGCTGTCAAAGCCGCGACCAGGGCGGCGAGGCGCAAGCCGCCGAGCTGGTAGCCGGCAAGGCCGAGGAGACACACCGCGCCCAGCCACGGAAAGCCCTCGCAGAAGGCGCGCACCGGGTTCAGCACGTTGAGGATAAGCGCCACGCGGAACGCTTCGATCGTGTCGAAGAAGTTGATGGTGATCCAGTTCACCGCCGCCTTCCACAAAGGCGCGGTGGTGAAGGTGATCGCTTTCGGCACCGCGGCGAACGCCGGCACGAACAGGCCGAGCAGCGTGGCGACGGCGAGGATGGCAACGGCCAGCGCCAGATTGGGATAGCGCCGCCAGAAACTGGTGCTGGCCTGGTGGCGGACATTGCCCTTGGCGTGATTGTGCGCGATCGCCTGGCTCAGCCGGTCGAGTGCAATTGCCAGTGCGACAATGGCGAGGCCAGCTTCCATCGCCTCGCCGACCTTGAGTGCGCGCAACGCCAAAAGCACGTCATAGCCGAGCCCACCGGCACCGATCATCGAGGCGATGATCACCATGTTGAGCGCCAGCATGATGACCTGGTTGACGCCGACCATCAATGTCGGCCGCGCCGACGGCAACAGCACCCGCCACAGCTTCTGCCGTGCCGTGCAGCCGGCCATCTCGCTGAAATCGTCGATCTCTGACGGCACCCGCGACAGGCCGAGCATCGTCGCCCGCACCATTGGCGGCGTCGCGAAAATTGCCGTCGCGATCATCGCCGAGACCGGGCTGTTGCCGAACAGAAGCAGCATCGGGATCAGATAGGCGAAGGTCGGGATCGTCTGCATCAGATCGAGGGCAGGGGAGATCAACAACCTCTCCGTCCAAGGCTTGCGCCATGCCCAGATGCCGGCGAACAGCCCGGTGACAATGCAAAACGGCACGGCGATCGAGATCAAGCCCAGCGTCAGCATGGCGCTGGTCCACTGCCCGAACAGCGCGATGTAGAGAAAACAGCCGCCGGCCAGCGCACCCAGCTTCCAGCCGCCGGCGGCGCGTCCGGCAAGGTAGGCGGCAGCGCAGACGCCGACCCAGGACAGGCGCGGCAAGACGATCATATCCGCGCCATGGCCGATCTTGAAATTCTTGGCCAGAAGACCGAGCGCGAAATCGAGCGGCACGCCAAGCACCGCGGTGATCGAGCGGGTCAGCCAGGAGAAGTTCGACTTCACCCAATTCATCAGCGCACCGACCCAGTCTGCGACAGGAACGATCGCGCCGGCCGGGTAATTGACCGCCCAGGGCAGGCTTTCCTGCAGCAGGAAGACAATAAGCACGGCGGCGAGCGCACAGGCCCAGATCGCCAGCCAGGTTTGAACCGGCCGGGGCCTCGCTGCGCTGGCGCTTGCCGTGACGGTCATCCGCCGGCCCCACGACGCTCGATGCCGGCGAGAAGATCGACCACCGCCTGCGGCGTGACTTCGCCGATCGGCTTGCCGGTGCCGTTGACCACCGCGAAGGGCTTGCCGGCAGAGACGATATCTGCACAAAAACTTGATATCTTGGCATCCGGCGCGACCGTGCCGCCGTACTCGGCGCCGTCGCAGGCGCGCATCAGGCGGCGCGCCGAGATCACCTTGGCGCGATCGACATCGCGGGTGAATTCGGCGACATAGTCGGTCGCAGGGTTGACCACCAGCTCTTCCGGCGTGCCGATCTGGATGACCTCGCCGTCCTTCATGATGGCGATCCGGTCGGCCAGCCGGATGGCCTCGTCGAAATCATGGGTGATGAAGACGATGGTCTTGTGCAGCATGGTCTGCAGCCGCATCAGCTCGTCCTGCATCTCACGGCGGATCAGCGGATCGAGAGCCGAGAACGGCTCGTCGAGGAACCAGATTTCCGGCTTTGTGGCGAGGCTGCGGGCGATGCCGACACGCTGCTGCTGTCCGCCGGAAAGCTCGCGCGGATAGAAATGCTCGCGGCCGCGCAAGCCAACCAGCTCGATGACTTCACGGGCCCGCTTCTCGCGCGTCGGCCGGTCCTGCCCCTGGATGCCCAAGGGAAAGGCGATGTTCTCCAGTACGTTGAGATGCGGCAGCAAGGCAAAATTCTGGAACACCATGCCCATGCGATGGCGTCGCAGCTCGATCAGCGCGGCATCGGAAATCTTGAGCAGGTCCTTGCCTTCAAACTCGACCTTGCCGTGGGTCGGCTCGATCAGCCGTGACATGCAGCGCACCAGCGTCGACTTGCCTGACCCCGAAAGTCCCATGATGATGAAGATCTCGCCCTGGCGGATTTCGAGATCGACGGCGCGCACCGCGCCAACCAGTCCGGCCGCGGCGATGTCCGCCAGGCTGGCCTTGCCGTCGCGCCGGCGGATGAAATTGGCCGCGTCCGCCCCGAACAGCTTCCAGACATTGCGACAGCCAAGCTTTATCGGGCGGGCATCCTTGCCCGTTGCTTTCACCGCCTGTTCAATCGTATCGCTCATGCAATCGTCCTTCTGGAATAGGGGATCGAGACCCGGCCCTGACTGGCCGGGTCGTCGCGTTTCCAGTCAGACGGTCACTCGGCCCAGGCTTTCCAGTCGGCTTCGTGGGCGGCGATCCAGGCGGCGGCGACGTCTTCCGGCGTCTTGCCTTCGAGATCGATCTCGCCGCTCATCTTGTTGAGCTCGTCGGTATCGACCGTGTAGTTTTTCGCGACCTTGTAGGCGACCGGCCATTTGTCCTTCATGCCGGCCCAGGAATATTTCCAGATCTCGCCATGCGGCTTGCCGCAGTCATATTTCGCGTCGGGGTTCACACCCCATTTCGGGTCGGTGTAGCACTCGGTCGTATAGTCGGGGAATTCGACCCATTCGCCCTTGTATTTGGCTGGCGCCCAATGCGGCGAATAGATCCACAGCATGATCGGCGCCTTGCGCTGATAGGCCGAGTCCAGTTCGGCGAACATCGCCGCGTCGGTGCCGGCATGGATGACGGTGAAGGGCAGTTTCAGCGCCTCGACGCGTTCGTCGTCAAAACCTTCCCATGTCACGGGTCCGCCGAGATAACGCCCCTTCGGCGCGGTTTCGGCCGTCGAGAAGGCCTCGGCGCATTTCGGGTCTTTCAGCGCTTCCCAGTTCGGCAGGCCGGGGCATTTCTCTTTCATATATTCGGGAAACCACCATTCTTCCTTGGCCTTTGGTCCGAGCTTGCCGAGGCGTTCGGTCTGGCCCGTCGCGTCCGAGGCCTTCATCGCCTCGCCGGCCGTCGTGTCCCAGAATTCCAGGCCGACATCGATGTCGCCATTGGTCAGGCCGGTGGTCAGGCTGGAGAGATAGTCGGCGGTCGGATACTCGACGGTATAGCCGAGCTTTTCGAGGATGCCGCCGAGGATCTTGGCGTTCAGATTGACGCTGGTCCAATCGAACAGCGCGATCTTGATCGGGTCGTTGGATTCCGGCGCCGCCGCATAGGCCGAAGATGTCAGTGCGGCTGCGGCAAGTGTTAAGGCTCCCATTGAGAAATTCGAAATCATGCTCCGAAGTGACATGCTTGTTCTCCTGTCAAGCTCTGGTGGAAATTATCGTTAGTTCCCTTCTTGCGTCTTTTTTTGATTGTGTTGGAAAAGCTGGTCGTTGCGCAAGGCCGTAGGCGCCACAATGCTGCCGAAGCGGATGCCGGCGCAAAACGGGGGTGGTGCCCAAATTGGTGAAGATGTGGCGGGACCGGCCGCGTCATGACTGCCGAAGGATTGCTGCCAAAGCAGTCATCCACGGATCGATCGCCGGTCTTGAGGGGCAAACCATCAAAGTCCCATGATCTCGGCTGTTGGCTCCGCAACTCGCCCAGAGCCACTTTCATGAGATGAAATTATATATACCAACGGTCATGTCGCGCAACGAATAACGCCGGTGCCAATTTCACGGCCCGTCTTTTTACATGGACCCGTAGATCGGTTTGAAAAAAGCCAAGGTTGCCGGTCATCCCGTATGCGAGCCGCGAGGACAGGGTACCGATACAATGCAGCAGACCTCTTCCTTGAACAGACTGCGCATCGCCGTGCTCTTTGGCGGACGTTCCGCCGAGCATGACGTTTCGGTGCTTTCAGCAACCAATGTCATGCGTGCGCTGCTGCCCGCCAAATACGATGCCGTCCCAATCTTCGTCACGCGCGAAGGACAGTGGCTGCTGAGCAGCTTCCAGGATGGTACGCTCGCAAAGCCTGCGGGCGGTTTGGAAGTTTGCCTGGTTCCGGGCGGGCACGGACGGATGATGGCGATCCCGGCCGACGGCACGCCCTATGACCTGCCGAAGATCGACATCCTGTTTCCCGTACTGCACGGCCCTCATGGCGAAGACGGCTCGGTACAGGGGGTGGCCGAGGTGGCTCGGGTGCCGCTCGCCGGCTGCGGCATCCTGGGTTCGGCAACCGCGCTGGACAAGGACATCGCCAAACGGCTCCTGGAAGCGGCGGGGCTGCCAATCGCGCGCTCAGTGACGATCCATGAAGGTGCGGCGCCCGCCCTCGCCACACTGGAAGGCGAGCTCGGCCTGCCGTTCTTCATCAAACCGGCGCGTCAGGGATCGTCTGTCGGCGTCGGAAAAGTCCATGCCAGCCAGGAATTCGATGGAGCGCTTGCTGAAGCCTTCCGGCACGATTGCAAGCTGTTGGCTGAGGAATTCATTCGTGGGCGCGAGATCGAATATAGCGTGTTGGAGGACCCGGCAGGCAACCTGTTCGTCTCGCGGCCAGGCGAGATCGTGCCGGCCGAAAGCCACGATTTCTATAGCTACGATGCCAAATACATCGACGAGAACGGCGCGGCGCTAAGAGTGCCGGCCGATCTGCCGCCGGAGGTCGAGGCAGGCATGCGGGACGTGGCCGCAAGGGCTTTCAGAGCCGTCGGCTGTGACGGGATGGCCCGCATCGACTTCTTTCTGACGCCGGACATGCAGTTCCTGGTCAATGAAATCAACACCATCCCCGGCTTCACCGACATCAGCATGTATTCCAAGGCAATGGCGGCAAGCGGCGTCAGCTATTCCGAAATCATCGACCGGCTCGTGGAACATGGATTGGCTCGGGCGGGCCGAGCAGCCTGAACGCAGCGAAGCGGCATTCATATCCGGTCGATGGTACGTCGGCCCGCGCCGCTCACGACATGATCAGGCCGCCATCGACATTGATGGTCTGGCCGGTGATGTAGGCCGCATCGTCGCTGGCGAGAAAGCTGACCAGGCCGGAGACGTCCTCGCCGCTGCCGGCGCGGCCCATCGGGATGTTCTTCACCCATTCGGCCATCAACTCGCCGGGCTTGTACTCGCCCATCAACTTTCCCCATGCGGCGTCGTTATAGGCCCACATATCGGTGTCGATGATCCCGGGGCAGATCGCGTTGACGGTGATCTTCTCCTTCGCCACCTCCTTGGCCAGGCTCTGGGTGACGCCGACGACGCCGAATTTCGAGGCCGCATAATGCGGCGTGTAGATAAAGCCCTGCCGCGCCTGGCCGGATGCGGTGTTGATCAGCCGGCCGCCATCGCCATGCTTGCGGATGCGCGCGATCGCCTCCTGGCAGCACAGGAACACGCCCTTGGTGTTGACAGCCATCACCTTGTCCCATTCGGCCTCGGTCATCGCCTCGATCCTGGCGATGGTGATGACACCGGCATTCTGCACGGAGATATCGACGCGGCCGAACTCCTGCTCGGCCAGGTCATAGAGGGCGACGACTTCGTCTTTCTTCGTCACATCCATGCGCAGCGATGCGACCCTGGCGCCCGCAGCCTTGAGATCGGCGGCGACCTCTTCGACGCGCGCGTCGATGGCGCTGACGACGACCGCGGCACCTTCCGCCGCGAAGCGCCTGGCCATTGCCGCGCCGATGCCGCCGCTGGCGCCGGTGATGACCGCCGTTTTTCCCTGGAATCGCTTCTGCATCTTTTCTCCTACCAGCAGACGAAGCCGCCATCGACGATCAGGTCGATGCCGGTGACGAAACTCGAGGCGCGGCTGGCCAGGAACACGGTCGGGCCGACCATCTCTTCCGGCGCCGCCATGCGGCCCATCGGCGTGTCGCGCTCAAAGATCCTGACCTGGTCGGCGACCTCCGGCCGCTTGTTCATCGGCGTCAGCGTGTAGCCGGGGCTGACGACATTGACGCGCAGGCCGCGATCGGCCCATTCCATGGCGAGGCTCTTCGACATGTGGATCACCGCGGCCTTCGACGAATTGTAATGCGCCTGGGTCAGACCGCGATTGACGATCGAGCCCGACATCGACGCGATGTTGATGATCGAGCCCTTGCGTCGCGTCAGCATGGCGCGGGCCTCGGCCTGGCAGGACAGGAACACGCCGCTGACGTTGACGTCATAGAGCTTCTGCCATTTCTCCAGCGACAGCGTCTCTGCCGGCTCAGCTCCGGCGACGCCGGCATTGTTGACGGCGATGGTCAACGCGCCGAGTTCCATCTCCGTACACTCGATCGCGGCCGCGAGATCGGCCTCTGAAGTCACCGTGCCGGTCAGCACCAGCGCCTTGCGGCCGAGTGCCGTGATCCGGTGCGCGGTCTCCTCCAGCCCGCCTTTCGAGGCATGGCCGAAGCAGGCTATGTCGGCGCCGGCCTCGGCCAGCCCAATGGCGATTGCCTGCCCGATGCCGCTGCCGGCGCCTGTCACAAGTGCCACGTCACCATGAAGGTCGAATAATTTCATCGTCGGTCCCTCTGCTCCAACCGCCGTCCTCCGGAAATAAAGGGGCGCCAACTCTGTTGCTGGCGCCCCGCGCGGTCTGGTGCCCGGGAGGATACCACCTGCTGCGCTTTGTTTCGATGGGCGTCCTAGCTCGTGGCTAGTTCCATCACCGCGATATTGCTTGCTTCGCTGCGGTCGAGAATGCCGCGTTGCCGGCCGCGGCTCAGCACCAGCACGCGATGTGACAGGCCGAGCACTTCCTCGAGGTCGGAGCTCACCACCACCACCGCCATGCCGGAGCGGGCAAGGTCGGCGATGACATCATAGATCGCGGCGCGTGCACCGACGTCGATGCCGCGCGTCGGCTCGTCCAGGATGAACACCTTGGGCGGGCGCGACACCCATTTGGCGATGATCACCTTCTGCTGGTTGCCGCCTGAAAGCTTGCTGACCGCCTGGTTCGGCCGGCCCTTGACGCCAAGCCGGCGAATGCCGGCCTCGGCGAATTTCTGCACCGCCTTCGGAAACACCCAGCCATTCGGCGCCACATGGTCGAAATTGCCGATCGCCAGGTTCTCGCCGATCGTCTGGTCGAGCACCACGCCCTGCGCCTTGCGGTCTTCCGGTACCAGGACGACGCCGGCCTTGATCGCCGCCGCCGGGCCATTGAGATGCACCGGCTTGCCGGCGACGCGCACCGATCCCGATGAGATCGGATCGGCACCGGCGATCGCCCGCACCAGCTCCGTGCGTCCGGCGCCGATCAGCCCGGCAATGCCGAGGATTTCGCCGGCCCGCACTGAAAAGCTGACATTTTGAAAGCTGCGTTCCGGCGAGGACAGGTTCTCGACCTCGAGCAGCGTGTCGTTGCCCGGCGCCGATATCGTAGGGAACATCCGCTCGACACTGCGGCCGACCATTTGCTCGACGACGGTGCGCACCGGAATGTCGGCGCGCTCGTGCCGGGCGACGATGCGCCCGTCGCGCATCACCACCACGCGATCAGCGATCTGGGCGATCTCGTCCAGCCGGTGGCTGATATAGATGAAGGACATGCCTTCCGCCTTGAGCTTGCGGATCTGCTGGAACAGGAGCTCCGTTTCCTCGCCGCCAAGGGCGGCCGTCGGTTCGTCGAAGATCAGCAGCTCGGCATTGAGCGTCAGCGCCTTGGCGATCTCGACCTGCTGCTGGGCGGCGATACGCAGCGTGCGCACCTTGCGCTCGGGCGAGACATCGAGGCCGAGGCGCTTCAACTGGGCCGATGCCCGTGCATTCATTGCCGCGCGGTCGATGCGGCCGCCACGCATCGGCAGGCGCCCGACATAGACGTTTTCGGCGACCGACAGATCGGGCAAGAGCTTCAGCTCCTGGTGGATCATGCCGATGCCGGCGTCGATCGCCGCGGCAGGATTGGCGGGGGAATAAGCGTTCCCCCGCCAGGTGATGGTGCCGGCATCGGGTTTGGTCGACCCGGCGATGATGTTCGAGACGGTGGACTTGCCGGCGCCGTTTTCGCCAAGCAGCGCCACGACCTCGCCCGGCCGCACCTCGAAGCTCGCATCGGCCAGGACCTGCACCGGCCCGTAGCTTTTGCAGAGGCCGCTGACGACGAGCCCGTTATTGGAGCTGTGCGTGTGGCGAGGATCGGTGGACATCGTTGCGCTCGTCGATTGCCGGACTGGTCTCAATCAGGGATGCTTGGCGATGAACTGCTCGACATTGTCCTTGGTGGTCAGCGTCGCATCCTGCAGCTGTTCGGCGGGAATGGTCTCGCCGGCCACCAGCTTGATTGCTGCGTCGACGGCGAGCCGGCCCATGCCCTGGGTTTGCTGCGTCGCGGTCACGTCGAAGACGCCGTCCTTCAGTGCCTTGAGCGCCGCCACATCGCCGTCGAAGCCGGCAACCCAGACCTTATGGCCGGGATTGGCGACCTTGACCGCCTGCGCCGCACCGAGCGCCAGCGCATCGGCCTGGCCGATGACGATCGACACATCTGGATGCGACTGCAACAGATCCTGCGTCAGCTTGAAGCCTTCGTCCTGATGCCAGCCTTCGCTCCACAATTCGCCGACAACCTTGATGTCGGGATAGCCTTTCAGCGCTTCGCCGCAGCCCTTCGAGCGGTCGACTTCGGGCGTCGTGCCCTTCTGGCCGTGGATGATGATCAGCTCGCCCTTGCCGCCGGCCTGCTTGGCGATGTAGTCGCAAACCGCCTTGGCCGATGCCACGCTGTTGGTTGCGATGAAGGTATCGCCGGGCGCGCCATCGGCGTTGCGGTCGACATTGACGACTGGGATACCGGCAGCCTTGGCGGTCTTGGTCGGCACGGTGGCGGCGGTGGCGCCGGCTGGAATATAGATCAGCGCATCGATGTTCTGCGTGATCAGGTCCTGCACCTGGCTGACCTGGGTCGCCGAATCGCCCTTGGCGTCGACGGTAACGACCTCGATTCCCTTTTCCTTGCCGTAGACTTCGACGGACTGCTTGATCTGGTTGAAGAAGTCGGCCTGCAGATTGGCGACGGCGAGCCCGAGCTTTTTGGCCTCCTTGGCCGAGGCCATTTCGGACAGGCCAAGCAGCGGGATGACGGCCGCGGCGGCAAGCAGCAATGAACGTTTGGTCAGCATGTTTATTCCTCCGTTGATGTTCAATCTGTCCTGCCCGCGCATCGCGGCGCCCCTTGGCCGAACAACTCCCAGTTTCGGATCACCGATCCGTTTTCGCCCGAATATCGGGGCGAATCTCATTGAGCCCAATTCTTCATTGTGCCCCATTCTTCATTGTGCTCGGCGCCGCCACGTGTCGGTGGCCACCGCCAGCGCGATCACCACGCCGATAACCACTTGCTGGATGAAGGGCGAGACACCGAGCAGGTTCAGCCCGTTGCGCAGCACGCCGATGATGAGGACGCCGATGGCTGTGCCGCCGATCGAACCGACGCCGCCCGACAGGCTGGCGCCGCCGATCACCACCGCCGCGATGGTGTCGAGTTCGTAGCCAAGGCCGGAGCTCGGCTGGACAGAATCGAGCCGGGCGGCAAGCACGATGCCGGCGAGACCGGCCAGCACGGCGCAGATCGCATAGACCCAGTTTGTCAGCGACTTGACTGGTATGCCGGACAGCCGGGCGACTTCGGCGCTGCCGCCGATTGCGTACAGGCTACGCCCGGTAGCGCGATAATTCAGGAAGATCGCGAAAATGACCGCAAGCACGATCATCAGCCCGACGGTGACCGAGAGGAAGCCGAAATGGCGGATTATCGACAGGCTGGTGAACCAGTCGGGAAAGCCGACGATCTGCGAGCCGTCGGTGATCATGTTGGCGAGGCCGCGCGCCACCGACATCATCGCCAACGTGGCGATGAAGGGCGGCAGCTTGGTGACCGTCACCAGCAGGCCCGAAACCAGGCCGCAAAGACCGGCGACGACGAGGGCCGCGGCGATGCCGGCGGGCAGGCCGAGATTGAGATAGTCCGGATGGGCGACGAAGCCCATCACCATGGAAGCCAGCGCCAGCACCGAGCCGACGGACAGGTCGATGCCGCCGATCAGGATGACCAGCGTCATGCCGATCGCCATGATGCCGAGCACGGTGACCTGGTCGAGCACGTTGAGGATGTTGCGGATTGTCAGGAAGGTGTCGGTGGTCAGCGAGAGCGCCAGGCACAGCAGAACCAGCCCGATCAGCGGACCCATGGTTCCGGCAAAGACAGCCGAAAACCTTGCGCCCGCCGTAGCCTGCGCGCCAGAGCCTGCCTTCAACTCGCCTGCCTTCAAATTGCTTGCGTCGTTGCTCACAGCCACTTTGTCTCCTCCACAGCAATCCGGCGCTGCATCACCGGGCCACTTTGTCCACCAGGCCCCTCCCTGTGAACAATTTATCTTTAACATGCAATTTTGTTCAGCTAAACTGTTCGTCGGAAAATTGTCAAGGCCTGCCGCTTCATTCGACGACGGGTTTGCGCTGTCCGCCGGTTTGCCTTACGCAAGGTCTCCGAAATCTTGGGCATTTCGAAGTCGCCGGATTGGAATATCATGAGCAGAGCCGGCGGCTGCGGCAAGGCAAACAGATGACGATCGTAGAGAACGAAAGAGCCCCGCGCTTCCCCGACGCCGAACTCAAGGCCCGCGCCGCCTGGCACTATTATGTCGAGGGTCTTACACAGGAGCGGATTTCCGAAATTCTCGGCGTCGGCCGCATCAAGGTGCATCGCATTCTCTCCGCCGCCCGCGAAGAGGGTGTCGTCCAGTTTCGCATCCGCGACAGCGTCGTCGAATGCGTGATTTTGGAGGAAAGCCTCAAGCAGCGGTTCGGGCTCAGCCAGGCTGTTGTGGTGCCGTCGGCGGCCGACCGAAGCAACGCGCCGCTGATGATCGGCCACGCCGCCGCCGCCTACCTGGCCGACCATGTGAATGCCGGCGATGTCATCGCATTGGGCTGGGGGCGGACACTGAAATTTGCCATCAATGAATTGCCGCGGCGGCCCATCGCCAGGACGACGGTGGTTTCGATGCTTGGCGGCCTCACGCATGCCCAGCCGCTCAACCCGACAGAAAGTGCCTGGGATTTCGCCGAAAAGATCGGTGCGGAGTGCTTCCTGCTGCCGGTGCCGGTCTATGCCGACAGGCCGGAGCAGCGCGACGCTTTCATGAGCCAGCGCAGCGTTCAGGACGTCGTCTTCCGCGCACGCCGGGCAAACATCGCCGTGCTCAGCGTCGGCTCGTTTTCCAACGACAGCCCGATCGCCAATTACGGCTTCATCAAGCCAAGCGAACTCGAGGAACTGCAGGCGGCCGGTGCCGTCGGCGATATTCTGTGTCATTTCATCGACGCCGAGGGCCGCCCGGTCGACCACGAGGTCAACCGCCGCGTCTGCGCCTATCCGCTGCAGGATCTGTCGGATATCCCGAGCATCATCCTGGTGTCGGGAGGCAGCGAAAAGGTAGCGGTAATGCGGGCTGCGCTCGCCAACACCAAGGTATCGGTTCTGATCACCGACGAAGACGCGGCCAAGGGCCTGCTCAACCGCTAGATTTCGCCGAGAGCGCTGAGGCGGGTGTGGATGTCGCGCGTCGCCTGATAAAGGTCGCGGTAGATTTCCTTGCGGCTGCGATAGGCGGCGACAAGCCCGTCGACCGGATCGACATGCCTGGTGGGAGCGGCAGCCATTGCCTGCGCGGCGGCTTCCGGCGAGGCAAACCAGCCGACAGCCGCTGCCGCCAGCATGGCAGCGCCGAGTGCGGCGGCTTCGTTGACCGGCGAAACCGAGAGCGGCCGCTCGAGCACGCTTGCCATGATCTGCATGAGCAGCGCGCAATTGGTGCCGCCGCCGGCGGCAATCATCGCGGCCGGTCCGCCGGCCTGGGCTTCCATGGCCTCGGTGGCGACGGCCTGCTCGAAGGCGATGCCTTCCAGGACAGCGCGGAAGAGATGCTCCGGCCGGTGATCCAGCGACAGGCCGACAATGGCGCCGCGCGCCGCACCGTCCCAATACGGGCTCATGACGCCGGCCCAATAGGGCATGATGAGCAGGCCCTCGCTGCCCGCGGCAACATCCAGCGCCACTTTCTCCAGCGCTGCCGCCGAAGGCGAACCGGTGGTTTGCACGATCCAGTCGACCAGCTGCATGCCCGAGCGCAGCACGGTCTCCAGCATGAAACCGGAGCCGGTCGGCGAGACCAGCGTGCGAAAGGCGTCCGAGGTTTTCACCTTGCCGGAATAGCAGCCGCTGACCACGCCGGAGCCGAGCGAGAGATAGCTCTTGCCCTCGCCGTAGACGCCCATGCCGAGACCCATCGCCTGGCCGTCCCCAGCGCCGGCAACGACCGGCGTGCCGGCCCTCAGGCCGGTCAGCTGCGCTATGCTTGCGGAAAGACTGCCGCAGACCACGCCTGGTGCGACCAGCTCGGGCAATTGCTTCATCTGCAGTCCGGCGGCCGCAACGAGGCGGGGATGCCAGGTACCCTTCTCGACGTCGAGCAGCCCGAGGGGATCCGCACTTGCGGTGCTGGTGACCAATCGTCCGGTCAGCCGCTGGACGAAGAAACCGTGCACGTCGACCAGTGCCGCTGCCTGGCGAAGCACTTGCGGCTGGTGCTCGGCAAGCCAGGCAATAGCGTAGAGCGCCGGCGTCGGGTCCGGCGGCTTGCCGCTCCAGTCGCGGATCGCCTCGCGGCCGAGTTCGGCCGAAAGCCTGATAACCTGCGGCCGGGCGCGTTCGTCGAGCCACAGGATCGCCGGCATGAGTGCTTTGCCGGCGCTGTCCACCAGCGTGAAGGTCTCTCGCTGGTGAGCGATGCAGATCGCCGCCACCCGCGCAGCGCCGACCGCCTCGGTGACCTGCTTCAATGCGCCAAGCAGCGCCGTCCACCAATGTTCGGCGTCCTGCTCGAAATGGCCGGGCTTCGGATTTGAAAGCGGGTACGGCTCGCGCGCCTGGAACAGCTCCTCGCCGTCGCGCGCGAATGCAATCGCCTTCACGGCCGTGGTCGAGGCGTCGATCCCGATTACGACATCGTCCATCAGGCGGAGATCCGGCGGGGTCAGGCTGCGTTTGTAACGAACCGTCCGTCCGACTGGTCGAGACGGCGGCGGATCTGGGTTATCACCATCGAATCGTCGGGTACACAATTTTCATAGGTCAGGAAGTCGCCGGTCTTGAGCGGCTTGACCACCTTGGCGCGTTCGGCAAGGCCGAGCGGCAGGGCGCCGCGGGCGCGCGCATCCCCCCAGGTCATGGCGAAGCCGCGATAGTCATTCTCGCCGATCATGCCGAGAGATTGGCCCACACCAAGATCGCTCTTGGCGACCGCCACCGCCTCGGCGACCGGATGGTCGAGCGGCTCCATGTCCGCACGCTTGTAGACCACCGCACGCGCCGCCGACAGCGGCACTTCCAGGCTGGTCAGATGATAGGGCCGGAAGATCGTGAAATAGGGCCCCTTGCCGACCTTGAGGTCGATCATGCGCTCCAGCACACGCGGATGCCGGGTCTCGATGATGCAGAACACGCCGGGCGCCACACCCTTGCCGATCGAGTAATCGACCACGCCCTTGCGATGCAGCACGCCGCCATCCTCGCGCGGGCAAAGCACGCTGGCCAGTTCCTCCAGCGTCGCGGTCGGGCCGTGCATGCCCGGCACGTCGGGCACCAGCCCGGTCGCATTGGCGATCGCCACCATCTCGATCGCCGTCTTCGAGCCGTCGACGAATTCGACCAGCATGCGCGCATTCATGTTGCGCTCGGCCGCCTCCTTCTCGTAGTCGGCCGGCATGGCGTCGATCTTCAGCGGATTGTTCTTGCCCTTGCCGGCGGCGATGATGTTGAAGCCGAGGCTCTTGGCAAAGCCGATGATCTCCAGCGTGCAGGCGGGCTCGTCGCCGGCCGCACCGGTATATACGACGCCAGCCTTACGCGCTTCGTCCTTGAGGAAACGGCCAATGGTGATGTCGGCCTCGACATTGAGCATGACGATGTGCTTGCCGTTCTTCATCACTTCCAGCGCGAACAGCGTGCCGATATTGGGATTGCCCGTCGCGTCGATGATGACGTCGATCCGGCCGGCCGCCGCCAGTGCATGCAAATCTTCGGTCACCGCGATCTTGCCGGCCTCGATGGCGCGGTCGATCGCGGCCGCATTGCCGGCCTGGACGATGTCCGAATGGTCATGGCCAGCGAGCAGCGCCGCGTCGATCGCTGCCTGCGGCCTGACTTCGGAAATAGCGCCGATCCGCATGCCCGGCATCAGCGCGACCTGGACGACGATGTCGGTGCCCATCTGTCCGGCGCCGGCAAGCCCGATGGTGATCGGCCCCTGCTGTTCAGCGCGCTGCAGAAGTTCCGCTGCAAATTGCGGATGGGACATGTCGTTTCCTCCAGTTCCTGACGCGCCGCAGCGTCCAAATCAGCGTTTTGAACATTTCTATTTGCAAATAAAAAATATTTCAACCGGCAATTGGGCATTGTCGCTCTGCAATCGGCCGAAGACGATTGGATGAGCGGTCAATCCACACGGCCGTGCCTCCGCAGTCAGAAGGACGCGGCATATTCAGCTTGATTGGGTGCAGCCTTATTGCAGCTCAGCTGCCGATTTCGAAGAAGGGCGCACCAAGCAGGCCGGGAACGACATCGATGCCGAGGCCCGGCCCGTCCGGAATGCCCATGCGGCTGCCCGAAACCGGCGGCATGTTGGATGCGGTGCGCACCGTCACCCATTCGTGGAAGGCAATGGCGTGCAGCCGGCGCTCCTCCGGCGTCGACAGCGACAGATGCGCCATGGCCGATGTGTCGATCTCGGCGCCGCCAGTGTCCTCGACCGTGATCATGAAGCCGAGGTCGACGGCAAGGTCGCGGATCTGGCGCGTTTTGGTGACGCCGCCGAGGCGTGATATCTTCAGCGTCAGCCCGTCGGCGGCGCCCTTGCGATGGATATCGAGCATATCATCAAGCGAGGCGACGGATTCATCGAGCACCATCGGCTTGTCGAGCGAGCGGCGCACCGACAGGCATTCGTCGATCGTCGTGCAGGGCTGCTCGAACGTGTAGTCGATGGTGCGCGTCGCATCCACGAACTGGCGCGCCTGGTAAGGGGTCCAGCCGGCATTGGCGTCGCAGAAGATGACGGTGCCCTTCGGCACCGCGGCGGCAACGGCTGTGACGCGTTCGATGTCGTCATGGACGTTGCCGCCGACCTTGACCTGCAGCCGATGAAAGCCGTCCTTGACGATGCGCTTGGCGAGTGCGGCCATCGCGTCGACCGTGCCGTGGGTGACGACTTTGTAGAGTTCGGCCGTCACGCTCTCGCGTCCGCCGAGCAGGGTGACCAGCGGCACGTCGGCGGCGCGCGCCGCAAGATCCGAGCACGCCATGTCGAGCGCCGACTTGACGTAGGGATGGCCCTTGAACACCGTGTCCATAAGCCTGTTGATACTGGCAAGCCCGCGTGGGTCATGGCCAATGAGATGCGGCGCGATCTCGACGACACCGGCGCGAGTACCCGCAGCGAAGGCAGGCGAATAGAAATTGCCAAGCGGCGCCATCTCGCCCCAGCCGGTGAGCCCGCTATCGGCGGTGACGGCGACGATCACCGCGTCGAACGCATCGGCGACGCGCCCCTTGGACATACGATAAGGCCCGTCAACGAAGGGCTGCACGACATGGTAGACCTTGATGGTTTTGATCTGCACGTCTTCTGTCCGTTATCTGCGGTATTAAAGGTGGCCCGCCAAACTTATCGGGCTCATCACGCGGTTTCGGGCCGACCGCGGGTCGGGCTTGCACGACTAGCATCCTTTGAGCCGCGCTGTTCCAGCCCGCGCGCATAGGCGAGCAATTCCTCGAAATCGAAATCGATATGCTCCTTGGCGTGGCGCTGTGCGGCGCGCATGTCGCTGCCCTTGAGCAGCCGTACATAGGTCTCGTGAGCATCTTCGGCAGGCACCGGCTCGTTGCGCGCCCGCTGGTGCAACGCGAAATACATCTGCAGCCGGCTGGTCAGCCGTTGCCACGTTTCAAGTAGCACCGAATTGTCGGCCCATTCGTGGATCAGGCCATGCAGTTGCAGCGCTGTTTCGATCTGCCGCGTCGTGTCCAGTTCGCGCGTCGCCTGCTTCACCGCCGCATGACGCCGGTCGAGTTCGTCGAAGAAGCGCTGGTCGCGAAGCGGCCAGGTCCGCGCGATGGCGAACTCGTCGAGCACCTTGTTGAGCGAATAGGCGTCGTCGATGTCCTTGGCGGTGACGTCGATGACGAAGGTTCCGGCGTAGGGAATGCTGGTCAGGATGCCTTCCTGCACCAGCTCGCGCATCGCCTCGCGCAGCGGCGCGCGGCTCACCCGCATCTGCTCGGAAATCCTGAGTTCGTTGAGCTTCTGTCCAGGTTCCAGCTGGCCGGTCAGGATCGCCCGCCGGAGCAGCCCTACGATCTCGGCCCTGCGTGTCGTATCCACGATCGGACTGAAATCCAGCTTTGCCATTCGGCTGCTCCAGGGAACCGAAATCAAGACAAGCAGATTGTCGACAATCTAACAAGAGGCGGGTTGTGGATTTCTTGACTTCCGCTTGGCCGGCTGGCTTGCGGCGCCGGCAAGGCCGTCAGGCCGCACGGCCGCAAAGACCGACCCGTTCTTCATCGCTGAACATCACACCGGCTTCTCGAAGCCGGCGTATGTAGCGCTTTCCCCAAGGAATTGCGTAGAACGAAACATAGCAAAACGGCGCCCTTGGCGTGGGAGCCGAGGGCGCCGCGGAACCGGACCTGATGGGGGTTATCAGGTGGCCGGTTTCTCGGGCAGCGGCGAGACCGGCATTCCCGGGCCGATCTTCTGCAGATTGCCGGTAATCACCCGGTCGCCTTCGGCCACACCGCTCAAGATGGCGACCTGATCGCCACTGGTCGGTCCGAGCGAAACGATACGCTGGTCGACCGTGTTGTCCTTGCCGACGACATAGAGGTATTTGCCGAGCTGGCCTGAGCCGAGTGCCGTCTGCGGTACCATCAGCGCATCGGGCTGCTCTTTGACGTGCAGCCGGACGCGGACATATTGGCCGGGCAGCAGCGTGAACTTGCCGTTGCCGACCGTCGCCCGTGCCGTGATCGTGCCGGTCGAGCGATCGATCGTGTTGTCCATGAAGGTAAGATTGCCCTTCTGGCGCGGTTCCGTTTCACCGGGAAGCAGGACGTCGACACTGATCGGTCCCGCGGCGCGGGCTTCCTCGATCTGTGTCAGGTCCGTTTCGCTCGGATTGAAGGTGACGTAGATCGGATCGAGCTGCACCAGCGAATTGAGCACCGTGCCGGCAACGCTGACCAGCGTTCCAACGGAAGCCTGGCTGCGACCGATACGTCCCGCAAACGGGGCACGGATTTCGGTATAGCTCAAATTGAGCTCGGCGGTCCGCAAGGCGGCCTGGTTCACGGCAAGCGAGGCCTGAGCCTCACGCAAGGTGCTGGTGCGCTGGTCGAACACGTCCTTGGCGAGATAGCCGCTCTTGGCGAGTTCGCTGCCGCGCCCGAGATTGGAGCGCGCATAGTCGAGTGTTGCCGTGTCGCGCTGGATAAGCGCCTTCGCCTGCTCGAGGGCAGCCTGGAAATCCTCCGGCGCGATCTTGTAGAGAAGGTCGCCCTTCGCAACGTCGCTGCCGTCGGTGGCGACCTGCTCCTGCAGATAACCCGGCACGCGCGCCTGCAGCGTGATGCTGCGGATCGGCTCCACCCGGGCGGCGTAGTCGAGATAGATCGGGATCGTCTTCTTGACGACGCTCACCACCGGCACCGGCATGACAAAGGCTTCCGGCTTGGGTGTCGCCGCCCCGGCTGTGCCCGCGTTGAGGCTGAGGCTGCCCATGTCGAGCAGGTGAACGCTCGCCACCGAAATCGCCCCAAGGGCGACGGCCGTTCCCAGCGCGATTTTCCATTTACGCATGATCAATTCTCCAGTCCTATTCGGCCGCTTCGGCCAATGGCTCGAAGGCGGGTTCGGCAGTTGGTTGTTTGGTCGCTTCGGAAACCGGTTCGCTCTCGCTGCGGCGCTCGCGCAGCTGCTCGATCACCGCATAGAAGACCGGCACGAACACCAGCGACAGGATCGTCGCCGCGACCATGCCGCCAAAGACGGTGGTGCCGATCGACTGCCGGCTTGCGGCACCTGCACCTGTAGCGAACATCAGCGGCAGCACGCCGAGGATGAAGGCGAAGGCGGTCATCAGGATCGGTCGCAGCCGAAGCCGCGCCGCTTCCATCGCGGCGTCGACGATGCTGAGGCCTTCTTCGCGCCGGCGCCGGGCAAACTCGACGATCAGAATCGCGTTCTTGGCCGCCAGTCCGATCAGCATGACGAAGCCGATCTGCGAATAGACATCGATCTGCATGCCACGCAGCCAAAGCACGACGAACGCACCGAACAGTGCGAGCGGCACCGCCAGCAGCACCATGAACGGCATCGCCCAGCTCTCATATTGCGCGGCGAGGATCAGGAAGACGAAGACGATCGCGAGACCAAAGACCACGGATGCGATCGATCCCGCCTTGAGCTCCTGATAGGTGATGCCGGTCCATTCGTAGCCGAAATCTCTCGGCAACGCCGTGGCAGCGGCACGTTCCATCGCCGCCACCGCCTGGCCGGACGAAAAGCCGGGCGCGGCGCCGCCATTGATCAGGGCCGACGCATTGTTGTTGTAATGCGGCACGGTCTCGGGGCCGACGATCGGCACAAGCTTGCCCAGCGTGCTCAGCGGCACCATCCCACCCGAGGCATTGCGGACATAGAGCCGCGAAATGTCGGCCGGACCGGCGCGAGAGTCCTTGTCGGCCTGGATCGTCACCCGGAAGGTGCGGCCGAACAGGTTGAAATCGTTCACATAGAGCGAGCCGAGATAGATCTGCAGCGTATTGAACACGTCCGGCAGGTTGAGCCCGAGCAGCTTCGCCTTGGCGCGATCGAGATCGTAGTTGAACTGCGGCGTCGAGGTCGAGAACGACGAGAACAATTGCTGCGGGTTGAGCTCGGGCTGCTTGCGCGCCTCGGCAATCACCGCTTGCGTCGCATCGTTGAGCGCCACGCTGCCGCGGCCGGTCAGGTCCTCGACCTGGAACTCGAAGCCACCGGTGGTGCCGATGCCCGGGATCGACGGCGGGTCGAAACTCAGCGCAAAAGCCTCCGGAATTTGCAGCAGCTTGTTGCGCACATCGGCGACGAGCTTCGAGGCGCTCTGGTCGGGGCCGCGTTCGTCCCATGGCTTCAGGATGGCGAATTCGACCGCCGAGTTCGACTGCGCGGCGCTGGTCAGGAAGTTCAAGCCGCTGATCGAGCCGACGATGTCGACGCCGGGCGTGTTCTGCAGGATGTCGCGTGCCTTTTGCGCCACCGCGTCGGTGCGTTCCAGCGAGGCCCCGTCGGGGAGCTGGATGACGACGAAGAAATAGCCCTGGTCCTCGACCGGAAGGAAGGTCGAGGGCAGGCGCTGCCAGACGAAATAGGTCGCGACAAGTCCGGCTGCGAATACGCCGAGCATGATCCAGCGCAGGCGGATGAGAATGCGCACACCATTCGCATAGGCATGCGCCAGCCGTTCGAAGCCCATGTTGAACCAGCGGAACAGCACGAACTGCGTTTCCGGCCGGTGGCGCAGGAAGGCGGCGCTGAGCGACGGAGTAAGCGTCAGCGAGACGAAGGCCGAAATGCCGAAGGAGATCGCCACAGTCAGGGCGAACTGGTTGTAGAGCCGGCCGGACACGCCGGGAATGAAGGCAACCGGCACGAACACAGCCATCAGCACGGCGGTCGTGGCGATGATCGGGCCGGTAACCTCTGCCATCGCCGCACGCGTGGCAGCCAGCGGTTTGAGGCCGGCCTCAAGTTGGCGTTCGACATTCTCGACCACGACGATGGCGTCGTCGACGACGAGGCCGATCGCCAGCACCATGCCGAGCAGGCTGAGCATGTTCAGTGAGAAGCCAAGCATATGCATGACGGCCAGCGTCGCCACCAGCGACACCGGAATTGCGATCGTCGGGATGATCGTGGTGCGCCAGCTTTGCAGGAAGATGAACACCACGGCGACGACCAGGACCAGCGCTTCGCCGAGCGTGATCAGCACGTCGTGCATTGAGGCCGAAACGAAACGTGTCGTATCGTAATGCATGGCGTAGCTGACGCCCTTCGGGAAACGGGCCGACAGCTCCTGCATCTTGTCCTTGACACGCTGCTGCAGATCGAGCGCGTTGGAGCCCGGCATCTGGTAGACCGCGAGCACCACCGTCGGGTCCTTGCCGAAGAAGGCCGACGACGAATATTGCAGCGCACCGAGTTCGATGCGCGCAACGTCGCGCAGCCTGACCAGCGAGCCGTTGGCGGTATTGGCCCGCACGACGATGTCGCCGAACTCCTTGGGATCGCTCAGCCTGCCGACGGCGTTGACCTGCATCTCGAAGGCGGTGCCGGCCGGAGCCGGTGATTGCCCGATCTTGCCGGCCGCCACCTGGACGTTCTGCTCGGCGACGGCGTTCTGCACGTCGACGGCAGTAATGCCGAGATTGGCGAGCTTGTCGGGGTCGAGCCAGATGCGCATCGAATAGCGCCGCTCGCCGAAGATCTGCACGTCGCCGACGCCGGGCAGGCGCTTCAGCGGATCGACCACCTGCAGATAGGCGAGATTGCTCAGCGCGACCGGGTTGACGGAACCGTCCGGCGAGGTGAGGTCGACGATCAGGACGAAGTTCGGGTTCTGCTTCTTGATCGTCACGCCGCCCTGATTGACGATGGCCGGCAACGAGGAAGCCGCCTGCGAAACGCGGTTCTGGACGTCGACGGCCGCCGTGCTCAGGTCGTAGCCAACGTCGAAGGTGATCGTGATCGTCGAGGAGCCGTCATTGGAGCTCGACGACGACATATAGGTCATCCCCTGGACGCCGTTGATCTGCTGTTCGAGCGGCGTCGTCACCGTGTCGGCGACGACCTGCGCGCTGGCGCCCGGATAATGGGCGCTGACCACGACCTGGGGCGGCGTGATGTCGGGAAACTGCGAGACGGGCAGGAGGAAATAACAGATCCCTCCGGCGAGCACCATGATGATGGCGATCGCCGACGCAAAGATCGGACGATGAATGAAGAAGTTTACCATGATATGCACGCCTCGCCCGATGCTCTGGCCCGGCCAAAGGCCCTGGCCACCCTGGACAGCCGCCGGCTGCGCGTTGAGCCGGAATCTTCGAGAAAGCCGAAATCTTCCACAAGGCGGCGCGGCGCATTGCGGCGCTCGGCCTGCTCATCCGCCAGCGCACGCAGCATCGCCTCGAACGACCGCGGGTCGACGCGGTCGGCCTTCATCAGCATGCGGATCATCGGATCCCTCACGACTTCATCGATCGTCAGATCATTGCGCTGCGACATCGAAGCGGCTCCTGGTTTTTGGCGATCCGCGGCAAGCCCCGGATCGGGTGTTTTCTTGCTCGCCGGCCGAGGCCGTAAGGTGCGGTTCGTCCCCTTGCCGATCGGGGCGGGGCTGGTGGCCGGCACTTGCGAGTTTGACATGATGCAATGCGGGTGTTACAGGTAAGTAACATCTCTAACGTTACAGACCGGTAACACCCTAGTCAAGAGGTGCACCGAGGGAATTTCGGGAAACGCAATCACGGAGGTTTTGATGACAGACGGTGTTGTGGAGCGTGTTCGCCCCCGGGACAGGATCCTGGAGACGGCACGGGACATGTTTCACAAGCATGGCATTCGCGGCGTCGGCATCGACGCCATCACCGAGGCCGCCGGCACCAACAAGATGACGCTCTACCGGCATTTCGAGTCCAAGGACGACCTGATCATCGAATGTCTGCGGGCGACCGCTTGCAGCGCGAACGCGATGTGGGAAAAGTTCGAGGCCGAGAATCCGGGCGACAAGCTGGCGCAGCTGCATGCCTGGGTCCGGATGGCGGCCGATTGCCTGATGTCGGATCGTCGCGGTTGCGACATGGCCAACGCCGCCATCGAGCTGAGCGAGGCCGATCATCCGGCAAGGCAAGTGATCAAGGAACTCAAGGAAGCGCAGCGCGAGCGGCTGGTCTCGCTGTGTCGCGATGCCGGCATCGGCCAGGCCGAGCTTCTTGCGGACACGCTGTCGCTGTTGCTCGAGGGCGCCCGCGTCAGCCTGCAAAGCGTCGGCGCCGAGGGCCCGAGCGCGCAGTTCGTCCGCATGGCGGAAGGCCTGATCACGTCTTTCAGGGCAAGATAATCTCGCAAGCGGCGAAACGACACGTGGCGTTTCGATTGCGGGCCGCGCCGCCGGGTGATGTCTCGTCCCATCGCGATGTGCCATCTCGCGTCTTCTGTGCCGATCCTCCGCACCATGGCCGGCGCGGCGTTGATTGCTGGTCGTGAGGCAGGATAGGGCCGCCGGCGAACCGGTGAGAGTGACAAGTGTGACAGGATTCTGCCCGACAAGCCGCGGCGGTCGCAGCGAAGCTCATCGATCCGCGGATCAGCAAACGTGTCCGGTGCTGTCCCGACCGCAAGCATTGGCCGCTATCCCGGAGCCGGAACAAAAAAAGCCCGCTGCCGGGAGGAGGTGGCAGCGGGCTCGATTTCGAATACGGCACGGGAGGAGGTGTACCGCACTCAGCGTCGGCATCGCATCTGGGAGGAGTAGATGGCCGACACCTGCGAAACTATCGATTGCCCAATGATTCGGCAACCACAAAAGTTGCATAGGTGATGTGCAGATTTGCGGTATCAACCGAATTTTAACGATCCACTGGCCCGAGCCATCGCCGTCGCACGACATCACTGCACCGGGACATTTTCCTTGAAGATCAGGCGCGGCTCGATGAATTTCCGCGTCAGATAGGGCGCCGACGAGGCGATCGAGCCGAGAAGGCGAATGACCGACTGTTCGGCGATCAGCCGCGCATTCTGGTCGATGACGACGTCGAGCAGATCGTCGACCAGATAGCCGCGCGTCTCGCGCGTCAGATCATGGCAGATGAACACCGGCTTCGTCTGCGGCCTGACTTCGAGCAATGCTTTTGCCACGCCCGAGCGCCCGGCGCCGATACAGTAGATGCCGAGCAGCTCCGGCTCGTTGTGCAGCGCCTTCATGGTCGCGGTATAGCTGACCTCCGGCTCGTCGTTGATCTCGACGGCGCTGGTGACGGTCAGATTGGGGAACTCCTCGCCGAGCACGGAGCGAAAGCCCATCTCGCGTTCCTCATGGCCGCGGTAGGAGCGTGAGCCGACGACCATCGCCAGATGGCCCTGGCGGCCGCCGAGGAACCGTCCCATCAGCAGCGCCGCCGTACGGCCGGCCACCCGGTTGTCGATGCCGACATAGGCCGAGCGGGGCGCGCCGGGAACATCGGACACCAGTGTGACCAGGCGGATGCCGGCCTCGACGATCTCGCGCAAGATGTTGCGCGTTCTCGGATGATCGATGGCGATGACGCCGACGCCGTTCGCCTTGAGCGAGAGGTTTTCGACGGCCGCCTGCAAGGCGCTCGGCGAGATGCCGGCGAGCTTGTGGATGCGGCAGGAGGCGACCAGCGGCAGGCGCGCCGCATAATCCTCGATGTGTCTGGCCAGATCGGCCATGAAGGCATTGCTGCCGATCGGCAGGAAGAATTCGAGATGCGCCGGCCGCGACGGCAACGCGACCTGGTCGACGACCGGCAGATAGCCGAGCTGCTTGGCCGCCTCCATGACGCGCTGCCGGTTGGCGGCACTGGCCCCCGGCCGGTTGTTGAGCACGCGGTCGACCGTCGCGGTCGACAGGCCGCAGCTCCTGGCAATATCCGAAACGGTGGCTTTCATGTCGCAACCATGTGGCGATGCGATCCAGTGCCTTGACGATCAGGCGGACCCCCCGGCTGCTCAGCCGGGCCGTTGCGTGCCCTCGACCAGCGCGTCATGGATCTCCTTGTCCGACATGCCGGTGATGACGCGTTCGACTTCGGCGACGCTGGTCTTCTTCGGGTCGATATCGTCGGCGACCACCTTGCCGCGGCGCATGACGACGATGCGGTCGACCACCTGGAAGACATGATGGATGTTGTGGGCGATGAAGATGCAGGAATGGCCGGAATCGCGGGCGCTGCGCACGAAGCTCAGCACGCCTTGCGTTTCGGCGACGCCGAGATTGTTGGTCGGCTCGTCGAGGATGATGAGGTCGCTGTCGAAATGCATGGCGCGCGCAATCGCCACCGCCTGCCGCTCGCCGCCGGAGAGCGAGCCGATCGGCGTCGTCGGCGGGATGTTCTTCGAGATGCCGACCTGCTTGAGCAGGTCGCGGGCAACCACGTTCATTGCCTCCTGGTCCATCCGATTGAGGAAGCGCGGCGGCTTGATCGGCTCGCGCCCGAGAAACAGGTTGCGGGCGATCGACAGCTGCGTCACCAGCGCCGAGTCCTGGTAGATCGTCTCGATGCCATGCGCGATGGCGTCGCTGGTACTGCGCAAATTCACTTTCTTGCCGCGGATGAAGATGTCGCCGCTGGTCAGCGGGACCGCGCCCGACAGCACTTTGATCAGCGTCGACTTGCCGGCGCCGTTGTCGCCGAGCAGGCCGACGATCTCCCTTTCGTTGACATGGAAATTGGCATCAACCAGCGCCTGCACGCGGCCATAGGACTTGCGGATATTTTCCATGCGGACAAGCGGTTCGGCCATGGTTCAAGTCCCTGCCTGATGCCGGCGTTCCAGCCATGAATGGAGCGCCATCATGCCGAGGATGATGGCGCCGATGAAAATATTATAGGCAAGGCCCGGCACACCGATCAGCACGATGCCGTTGCGCATCACGCGCAGGATCAGGATACCGAGCACCGTGCCGATGATTGTGCCGCGCCCGCCTGTCAGCGCCGTGCCGCCGATCACCACCATGGCGATGACTTCGAGCTCGTAGCCGGTGCCACTGTTGGGGTTGGCCGCCGAGGTGCGCAGCGAGGAGATGACGCCGGCAAGCGAGGCCAGGATCGACGACAGGATGAACAGGCCGATCTTGACACCGCTGACATTGACGCCGCGCGCCCTTGCAGCACTCGGGTTGCCGCCGGCTGCCTGGATCCAGTTGCCTGTCCGGCTCTGCGTCAGCACGTAACCGAGCGCGATTGCGGCGGCGATGAACCAGAACAGCGACATGTAGATACGGAACGGCCCGATGAAGAAATCGCCGACCAGCGCTTCCGCCAGCCAGCTGCCCTCGGCGCTCCAGGTCCGCTGCGGAAACCCGTTGGTGACGAACAAAGCGGTGCCGCGCACCACCAGCAGCATGCCCAGCGTCACCAGGAAGGACGGGATCTTGAGCTGCGTCACGAACCAGCCATTGACCAGTCCAATGAACGCAGCGATCACCAGCGCAATGACGAAGGCGGCTTCCAGCGAGGCGACGCCGCTGTTGAACAACGTCCACATCAGGACCGGCGAGAAACCGAACACCGAGCCGACCGAGAGATCGAATTCGCCTGATGTCATCAACAGCGTCATCGCCAGCGCGATCAGCCCGAGCTCGACCGTGAAGGCCAGCGTGTTCGAGATGTTTTGCGGCGACAGGAAGTCGTGGTTGATGCCCCAGAACACGGCGATCTCGACGACGAGCAGCACAAACGGCCCGAACTCGGGCCGCGCGATCGAGCGTTGGATAAGAGAACGATTTTCCACCTTGGACCCGCGATAGGATTGGATTTGGCCGCGACCGCAACCGGCTTCGGCGGAATGCTGAGACGGTCACGGCCGCAGAAGCGGCCGTGACCAACTCGATCGCGGATTTATTTGCCGGACAGGATCTTGTCGTAGACTGCCGCGGTGTCCTTCTCGTAGAGCGCGCCGGTGATCACGTCGAAGCCGGGCGGAATACCGCTCGCCGCCATGTTGGCGAGCGAGAGCGCGACGTAGCTGGTCGCCTGCGGATCCTGCCACTGCGCGGCATTGACGTAGCCGTTCAGCACTTCCTGGGTGGTGTCGAGCGAGTTACCCCAGCCGACGACCGGGATTTCGCCCGGCTTGACGCCGACCTGGTCGAACACCCGCTTGATCGAACCGGTGACAAGGTCGCCGAGGCCGATAACCGCCTTGACCTTGGCCCTGTTGGCAGTGAGGTAATCGACCATGCGGTTGATCACTTCGGCCTGGTCGAGCGTCGCTTCGGTGATTTCGTAGGTGATGCCGAGCGGCTCGAACACGCTCTTGATGCCTTCCTCTTCCTGGACGCCATAGGTGGCGCCGGGAATCTCGACCGGCATCCAGACGAAGTCGCCCTTCTTCACAAGGCCCTTGTCGACCAGATACTGCGCCCAATGTTTGCCGAAGGTGACGTTGTCGCCGCCGACATAGGCGTTGAAGTCCGCCTTCGGGTCGGGCGTGTTGAAGTTGATGATCGGGATGTTCGCCGCCCGCGCTTCCTTGGCGATCTCGACAAGGCTGCCCGGATCAGGGCTGGTCGTGGTGATGCCGTCGGCCTTGGCGGAAATCGCGGCGCGAACAGCCTCCTGCTGCGACGCCACGTCGCCATTGTGGAACGACGTATTGACGGTGTTGCCGGTGTCCGCCGCCCATTGCTTGGCGCCGGCAAGGAAGTAGGTCCAGACCGGATCGGCCGGGCCGCCATGCGAAATCCAGTAGAACGTCTTGGCCTGTGCCGCGGCCGGAATGGCCAGCGCCACCACCAAGCCAAGTACAAGCAGTCTTAGCCTCGTCAGCATTTGATTTCCTCCCATTTGAACCGAACTCCTCCTCCGACGACGATCGCGGCCAAAAACCGTGCGCGGCCAAAGCCGTGATCGCATTTACCAGCGTCGACCTGGGCGCATTAGAGCATTCCCTTTTTTGATCGATGGCAAGCCTCGATTGCCAATGGACGTTGGCGCAAGGCACCGCGCCATCAGCAATCCCATCAGATTGCATCAGTTTGGCTGGTATTTTCCAGGCGGCCGACGATCGGCCTTGCGACCGTCATGCAATCCCGCGCGGCGGCGCGCCGAGCACGTGTTGCTCTAGGTCGATAAGCGTCCCGGTCATCAGCCCGGAGGCGTCGCTGAGCAGGAACAGCGTTAGCTGGGCGACTTCGTCCATGGTCAGCAATCGACCAAGCGGCAGGCCGGCGGCGGCAATCTTTGCCCAGTTTTCGCCCTTGCCCAGCGTGCGCGCCTGCATCTCTTGTTCGGCCGGCGTCGCTACCCAGCCCATGTTGATGCCGTTGACGCGGATGCGATCGGAAAGATGCGCGTTGGCAATGTTTCTGGTCAGCGTCGAAAGCGCGCCCTTGGTTGCGGAATAGATGGCAAGGTCCGGCGCACCGCAATGCGCATTCACCGACAGTATGTTGACGATGGCCCCCGCCGCCCGCCGTGTCTTCATGTCGGCTACGGCCGCCTGCATGAGGAAGAACGGCGCGCGCGCATTGACGGAAAACAACCTGTCCCAGTCGTCGATTGTGCCAGTTTCCAGCGAGGCCCGGTCGGTGAGGGCCGCGGCGTTCACCAGACAATCGATGCGGCCAAGTCTTTTGATCGCTTCCGCCATGACAGCTGCAGGCGCGGCCGGATCTCCAAGGTCGGCCTGGATGAAGACGACGGGCCGGCTTGGTCGTGAAAGCTCTTCGGCGATGCGTCTGCCACGCTCGGCATTGCGGCCGACAATGGCGATCCCTTCGCCGCCGTCGGCTGAGGCCAGCCGGGCGATGGTCTCGCCAAGCCCTTGCGTTCCGCCGGTAACGACAAGGGTCTTGCCCTCAAGAGCGACGATCAATGGACTCTCCCGAATGCCGACGAGCAGGTAATTTCCAATCAGAGAATTCTAGAATCTATCGGATGTTAGGCTGGGGGACTAGATGAGGTCGGCCCTGGCGAGGTCGCGCATCAGGTGGCTGGCACCGTAAGTCCAGTGCGGACAGTCGGGCGACAACCGCACCCGGTTGACCAAGGCGCCGAACTTCTCCGACGAGATGGTGACGATGTCGCCGACCTTGTGGGTAAAGCCCTTGCCTGTTTCGCCGCGATCCTTCGACGGCACGAACATGGTGCCGAGATAGAGCGCCAGCCCGTCGGGGTATTGGTGATGCGGCCCCATGGCGGCGGCGACCAACTCTTCCGGCGAGCGGCTGATCTCGGCCATCGAACTGGCACCCTCCAGCGAGAACCCATCCTCGCCTTCGACCTTCAGGCGTACGATCGCCTGCTTCACGTCGCCAATGGAAAACGTCTCATCGAACAGCCGGATAAAGGGGCCAAGTGCTGCCGAAGCGTTGTTGTCCTTGGCTTTGCCGAGCAGCAGCGCCGAGCGCCCCTCGACGTCGCGCAGATTGACGTCGTTGCCGATCGTCGCCCCGACAATCCTGCCGCTGCTGGCGGCAATCATGGCGATCTCCGGCTCCGGATTGTTCCATGTCGAAACCGGATGCAGGCCGACATCGGCGCCGAAGCCGACCGAGGCCATCGGCTGGCACTTGGTGAAGATCTCGGCATCGGGGCCGATGCCGACTTCCAGATATTGCGACCAGGCGCCGCGCGCAATCAGCTTGGCCTTGATCTCCATCGCTTCCGGCGAGCCGGGCTTGAGCTTCGACAGATCGTGGCCGATCAGCCCGGCGATGTCGGCGCGAATGGCGTCGGCCTTTTCCGCCGAACCGCGCGCCTGCTCCTCGATCACCCGTTCGAGCAGGCTGACGACAAAGGTGACGCCAGACGCTTTGATCGCCTGCAGGTCGACGGGGGACAGCAGGTACGGTTTCCCCGGATCGCGCGCTGTCTCGAAACTGCTGGCGGCAATGGCATCGAGCGGGCCGATCGGCCGCCCCTTGGCCGAGCGGACGTGCCCCGCCGGATCCGGCAATTCGCAAACGTCGCGCACGGTCGGCGCCACATTTGACGTGATGTCGAAGACCGTGCCGTCACGCACCGTAACCACCAGCGGATGGGAAGCAGCGCTCGCCCGGGCGCGGCCCACGAAGAGGCCTTCGGCGGGCAAATGTGTGGCGTTCGTCATGGCTTACATTTCCTGTTGTCTTGTCCTTCGGCCGCGGCACTTTCAACAAATTCCCGCCAAAGGTCTATCCCGCTTGCAGGGCGAGCTTTGTCAATTCTTTCAAGCGGTCTTCGCATCGCCGGACCTTGATCGAGCCTGACGTGCGCCAACGGCGACGGAAAACGCTCTTTCAAAATAATGAAACCGTCGCTAGGGTTTTCACCTACTGAAATCTCCAGGTGACGCTTGCCCGTACGGTTTTCCGATCCAATCTGGCAGAAGCCGCGGACAGCCACCGCGTTCCAGTCGCTTTTTCCCGCCGGCCAATGCGTGGATGTCGTTATCGTCGGCGGCGGTATCATGGGGCTGTCGACAGCCTTGCACGCTGCCCGGTTCGGCCTTGCTGTCCAGGTGCTGGAGGCCGGCGAAATTGGCAATGGCGCATCCGGCCTGAACGGCGGTCAGGTCATTCCCGGCCTGAAATACGATCCGGATTGGCTGCTGGAGCATTTTGGTCTCGAACGCGGCGAAGCGCTCGTCAACTTTGCCGCCTCGACCGCTGACACCGTCTTCGAATTGATCCGCGACGAAAGACTGGCGGTGCCGTTCGTCCGCAATGGCTGGATCCAGGCCGCGCATACCGAGACCGCGCTGAAAGCGGCGGCGAACCGGGATCGGCAGTGGCGCGCCCGCGGCGCTGATGTCCGGCTGCTGAGCGGGACCGAGATCGCAACGATGACCGGCGCGCAAGGCTATCTCGGCGGCTGGCTCGATCGCCGCGCCGGTGTCATCGATCCGCTCGCCTACACGTCGGAACTGGCGCGCGTCGCTGCAGCGGCGGGCGTGAAGATCGCCGAACGCCAGAACGTGATGCAGATCAGCAAGGATGCCGGCATTTGGCACGTTTCTACGGAAAGCGGCGCCGAACTCAATGCCAAGGCGGTCGTTCTGGCGACCAACGCCTATACCGGCGACCTGCTCCCCGGCCTCGCCGAGACGATCGTCCCGCTGCATTCCTTCCAGATCGCGACAGCGCCGCTATCGTCCAATCTCGCGGCGGCTATCCTGCCGGAAGGGCAGGCAGTGTCGGATTCGCGCCGCATCCTCGTCTATTATCGCAAGAGTGCCGACGGCCGTCTGGTGCTCGGCGGGCGCGGCCGCATGGCTTTGCCGAACGGCCCGGCCGACTGGGCGCATCTGGAGCGCGCGCTGCTGCGGCTTTATCCGGCGCTGTCAGACATTGCCATTGAAAAGCGGTGGTTCGGCCGGGTGGCAATGACGCCGGACCATCTCCCGCATATCCACGAGCCAGAGAAGGGTCTGCTGGCGGTCGTCGGTTGCCAGGGCCGCGGCATCGGCCTGATGACCGCGCTTGGCGAGCGCATCGCCTCCTACCTGTCGAGCGGCGACACCAGGCAATTGCCGTTCCCGGTCTCGCCGATCCGGCCGATTCCGTTTCATGCGTTTCGGCAGGTCGGCGTCGCCGCGACCATCGCCTGGTACCGGATGCTGGACGCGTTCGAACGCTGACGTTCATGCCCAAGCATGAAACAGCTTGACAATTTCATAAATATGAAAAAAGCTTAATCGATTTCAAATTTCGATGGACAGCCGATGTCGACCATCGTCGTAACGCAGTCGTTGCCGGAAACCCGGTCTTCGCCGGCCTTCCGCTTCGCCATGCTGCTGCCCGGCGGGCTGGTCACCTTCTTGCTGATCCTTTTCGCCCTTGGCCTGGTGTTCTTTCTCGCCTTTCGCGGCAATGACGGCTCGCTGCTGGGGGCTGGTTTCACCCTTGCGAATTTCGTCACTGTGGCCACCGATCCGCTGTACTGGACGGTGACGCTGCGCTCGCTGGGTATCGCCGGCCTGGTGACGCTGGCAACCGTCGTCACCGCCTATCCCGTTGCCTACTATCTGGCTTTCCATGCCGGGCGGCGGCGCGGGCTGCTGTTGTTCCTGCTGACCCTGCCGTTCTGGACCAGCTATCTCCTGCGCGTCTTCGCCTGGAAGATCGTGCTTGCCTATAATGGCGTGCTGAACTCGGCGCTGATCGAAAGCGGCATCTGGTCGGAGCCGACATTGGCCTTCCTTAATACGCCGGCAGCGGTCGTCGTCACGCTTGCCCACGCTTATGCGCCGTTCGCCATCCTGCCCATCTATGTGGCGCTGGACACGATCCCGAAATCGCTGCTCGAAGCTGCTTCCGATCTCGGCGCAAAACCGTTCACCAGCTTCCGTCGCATCGTGCTGCCTAATTCGATGCCGGGCGTGCTGGCGGCTGCTCTCGTCGTCTTCGTGCCGACCGTCGGCGATTATGTGACGCCGGCGCTGGTCGGCGGCCCTGCCAGTACAATGATCGGCACACTGATCCAGGCCGAGTTCGGCAAGGCCAATGACTGGCCGTTCGGCGCCGCACTCGCCGTCGCCGTCATGCTGGTCATTCTCGCGGTGGTGCTGGTGGTGCGCTTCGCCGACCGGCGATACGGCAGCCGCACATGAACACGGCGCGCCTGGACGCAAAGCAAGGCGGCGGCTGGCTCGGAGCCTACGTCCTTGCCTATCTGGTGTTCCTGTATCTGCCGATACTGCTGATCCCGCTGTTTTCCTTCAACAATTCGATCCAGGCGGCATTTCCGCTGCAAGGCTTCACGCTTGAGTGGTACGGCACACTTTACGGCAATTCGGCGCTGTCCGGTGCGCTTGCCACCAGCCTCGTCATCGGCGCCATTGCCGCCACCGGCGCAACACTCTGCGGCATCACCGTGTCCTATATCGACCTCTACGGCCGCTCGCCGCTGGCCGCCACGATCAGTGCCATTGCGCGGCTGCCGATCCTGATCCCCGGCGTCATCGTCGGCATCTCGCTGCTCATCCTGGTCAATCTCGCCGGTTTCGGGCCGTCGCGCATTGCCATTGTGCTCGGCCATATATTGGTGGCGCTGCCGACGACGGTGGTGGTCATGCGCAGCCGCTTCGCCGCCATCCCGAAGACCATCCGTGAGGCAGCGCTCGACCTCGGCGCCTCGGACTGGACGACCTTCAGACGGGTGATGCTGCCGCTCAGCCTGCCCGCCATTATTTCGGCGTTCATGCTGGCCTTCCTGACCTCGTTCGACGAGTTCATCGTCGCCTTCTTCCTTGCCGGCACCGAGCCGACGCTGCCGCTTTATATCTGGAGCCAGCTGCGCTTCCCGAAATCGCTGCCGACCGTCATGGCGCTCGGCACGGCGATCCTGGCCGTGTCGTTCGTCATCGCCGCACTCGCCGAAATCCTGCGCCATCGCGGGCTTGCCGCCACCCGGCGGCCAGCGCCCGCCAGCCTGTCAAAACCAGAAGAAACCGAAAGAGGAGAACTGCAATGGCATTCGACTTGAAATCGATAACGGCAAAGACAGCGAAAACCGGACTGGCTGCTTTCGCGCTGGCGCTTGCGTCGACTGTCGCCTTTGCCGGCGACAAGCTGCAATATTTCACCTGGTCGGGCTACGAGCTGCCCGACTTCAACAAGAGCTTCCTCGCCGCGCACCCCGATGGTGTCGAAGCCTCGATGTTCGGCGACGACGATGACGCCTTCACCAAGGTCAAGGCCGGCTTCCGCCCCGATGTCGCGCACCCTTGCTATGACAAGGTGGCGCGCTGGAACAAGGAAGGCCTGCTGCAGCCGATCGACACCAAGCGCATCAAGAACTGGGATTCGATCTTCCCGGTCTTCAAGAACCTGCCCGACCTGCAGGCCGGCGACGGCAAGGTCTGGATGGTGCCGTGGGACTGGGGCAATACCTCGATCCTCTACCGCACCGATCTGGTGAAGAACCCGGAAGCCAGTTGGAACCTGCTCTGGGACAAACAATATGCCGGGCGCATGGCGACCATCGATGCCGTCCACGACACACCGGTGGTGGCGGCCCTTCTGGCCGGCGTCAATCCATTCGACATGACACCGGAACAGATGGACAAGGTGGCGGAAAAACTGCGCGAGCAGCGCCCGCTGCTCTCGAACTACACCACCGACATGACCTCGGTCGAACAGGCACTGGCGAGCGGCCAGCTGGTCGCGGCCATGACCTGGAACGCCTCGGCCACCTCGCTGAAGAAGCAGGGCGTGCCTGTTGAGTTCATGAAGCCGAAGGAAGGCATGCTGACCTGGGCCTGCGGTTTCGTCATGCTCAAGGACGCCAAGAACGTCGACCTAGCCTATGACTTCATCAACAGCCGGCTGGAAACGGATTCCGGAAAGTATCTGATCCAGGCCTACGGCTATGGCAGCTCGACCAGCTCGGCTTTCGCCGCTGTGCCGAAGGAGGAGTTGGAGAAACTGCAGCTGCCTTCCGATCCCGAGGTGATGCTGAAGACCACGATCTTCACCGGGCCGATGAAGCAGAATGACGAACTCGCCAAGATGTTCGAGAAGGTCAAGGCAGGCGGCTGAGTTCGCTCTTCCTTCTCCCACAAGGGGGAGAAGGGAAGACCACGCGGCGCCGGCCAAAAATACTGTAACAAGGACGAACGAATGGACATGCTGGACGAAGCGGCTGAGAAGCCGAAGGACGACGCCGACGTCAGGGTCGGCCGGCGCGTGCGGGCGCTCAGGCTGGAGCGCAATCTCTCGCTGGCCGAACTTGCCGCCAAAGCCGGCGTGTCGATCGGTGCACTGAGCCAGATAGAGCGCGGCATGTCGTCATTGCGGGTGCGAGTGATCTGGCCGCTCGCCGCCGCCCTCGATATAGAGCCGTCGGCGCTGATCGCTGACGGCAAGGATGTCGGCAACGATCTTTATTGTGTGCGCGCCAACAGCCGGCGTCAGATCCCGGTCAAGTCGGAAGGCATCGCCAAGGCGCTGCTGTCGCCGCCTGCCGCCACGCTGACCGGCATGCTGGTGACCGTTGACGCCGGTGGCGGCACCGCCGAAGCTTACTCCCATGCCGGCCATGAATTCGGCTTCGTCCTGTCGGGCGAGGTCGAGCTGGTGGTCGATTCGACCAGATACGGGCTGAAGGCCGGCGACAGCTTCGCCTTCAGGAGCACGTTGCTGCATGCCTTCCGCAATCCGGGCAGCGAGCGCTGCCAGATCCTGTGGGTCAACACCACCAAGCCGTCCGAGGTTCGCGATGGCGCCTGATCCGCTCGTCCGGCTGGACAAGGTCTCCAAGATTTTCCCCGGCGGCATCGTCGGGCTCGACGCCGTCGATCTTGACATTGCCCGCGGCGAGTTCCTGACCTTGCTCGGACCGTCCGGCTGCGGCAAGACCACCAGCCTGCGTGTCATCGCCGGCTTCGAGAGCCCGTCGAACGGCAAGGTCCTGCTCGAAGGCCGCGACATCACGGCGCTCAGGCCCTTCGCCCGTCCTGTCAATACCGTGTTCCAGGACTACGCGCTGTTCCCACACATGAACGTTGCCGAAAATGTCGGCTTCGGCCTGTCGCTGCGCAAGCTCTCCGGTGCCGAACAGGCAAAGCGCGTCGGCGCAGCGCTCGACATGGTCGGCCTTGCCGAGAAGCCCGGCGCCCGCGTGTCCGAATTGTCGGGTGGCCAGCGCCAGCGCGTCGCACTTGCCCGCGCCATCGTCTGCGAGCCGCGTGTGCTGCTGCTCGACGAGCCGCTGTCGGCGCTCGATGCGCATCTGCGCGAGCAGATGCAGGTCGAACTGAAGCGGCTGCAGTCGCGGCTTGGCACCACTTTCGTCATGGTCACGCACGACCAGACCGAGGCGCTGTCGATCTCAGACCGCATCGTCGTCATGAACAAGGGCCGCATAGAGCAGATTGCGCCGCCGGCGACCCTTTACGACCGGCCCGCCACCAAATTCGTCGCCAGCTTCATCGGCACCATGAACCTTCTGCAGTCGCGCTTTGTCGGCCGCGATGGCGAGCGCTTGCGGTTCGCCGCCGGCGCCCTGCCGCTGGAAGCGGTTTCGGAGACGGGCGAACTGCCTGGCGAGGGCACGGTGCGCACCATCGGCGTGCGTCCGGAGGATCTTTTGGCGACGACCGAGGCCACGGCCGGCACTGTACCGGTGCGGGTGAACAGCATCGTCTTTCACGGCCGCACCTTGCGCCTTCATGCAGAGTTGGGGCAGGGGACACAGGTGGTGATCGACGCGCCGCGCCGGACAGAGGGTTTTCAATTCAGCGTCGGCGACGTGGCGCATATCAGCCTGCGCCGTGGTGCCAACTGCCCTATGCTGCCTAGCTAGTCTCACTCATTTCCACAAAACCGGAGCACGGCCCATGAGCAATCATCTCAATTTTTTCATCGGCGGCAAATGGGTCGGCCCGGTGGTTCCCGCAACGCTGGATGTGATCGATCCGTCCACTGAAGAGGCCTACACCAAAATCTCGGTCGGCTCGAAAGCCGATGTCGACAAGGCCGTGGCTGCAGCCAAGGCGGCATTCCCGGCCTTTTCGCAAACGACCAAGGCCGAGCGCCTGAAGCTGCTGAAGCGTATCCTCGACGTCTACAATGAGCGCTACGAGGACATCGCCCAGGCGGTCAGCCAGGAAATGGGCGCGCCGATCAGGTGGGCGCGCGAGGCGCAGGCCTGGGCGGGCAGGGCGCATATGGAAGCCACTATCAAGGCGCTGGAGGATTACGAATTCAGCGAGAAGCGCGGCACCACCATGGTGGTCAAGGAGCCGATCGGCGTCTGCGCGCTGATTACACCGTGGAATTGGCCGCTCAACCAGATAGTCTGCAAGGTGGCGCCGGCCATCGCCGCCGGCTGCACCGTCATTTTAAAGCCTTCCGAAATCGCGCCGATCAGCGGTATCATCTTTTCCGAGGTGATGGACGCCGCCGGCACGCCGAAGGGCGTCTACAATATGGTGAATGGCACCGGTCCGGATGTCGGCCAGGTCATGGCTGGCCATCCCGACGTCGACATGGTCTCGTTCACCGGGTCGACCCGGGCCGGCATCATCGTCGCCAAGACGGCGGCCGAGACCGTCAAGCGCGTGGCGCAGGAGCTCGGCGGCAAATCGGCCAACATCGTGCTGCCCGACGCTGACTTCGAGACGGCTGTGCGCAAGGGTGTCAACGCCTGCTTCGGCAATAGCGGCCAGTCCTGCGATGCGCCGACCCGCATGCTGGTGCCGGCCGGCCGTCACGACGAGGCGCTGACGATCGCCAGAAAGGCCGCCGAACGGCACAAGGTCGGCGACCCGCGCTCGGAGGAGACCAAGCTCGGGCCGGTGGTCAGCAACGTCCAGTTCGACAAGATCCAGCGGTTGATCGAGGCAGGTATCGCCGAGGGTGCGACGCTGGTCACCGGCGGCCCCGGCCGGCCGGAACACCTCAACCGTGGCTATTATGTGCGACCGACCGTTTTCGGCCACGTCAGGCCTGGCATGACCATCGAGAAGGAGGAGATTTTCGGGCCGGTCCTGTCGGTCATCTCCTACGATGACGATGACGATGCGGTGAAGATCGCCAACGACACCGTCTATGGCCTGGCTGCCTATGTGCAGTCCGGGGATATCGACCACGCCCGCAAGATTGCCAGCCGGCTGCGCGCCGGGCAGGTCTCGATCAACTATCCGGAATGGGACACGTTCGCGCCCTTCGGCGGCTACAAGCAGTCCGGCAACGGCCGCGAATACGCCGACTGGGCCATCCACGACTTCCTCGAGATCAAGGGCATCATCGGCTACGGCGCCTGAGCGTTCAACATTGGCATTACGCCAACCGTCAAGTTTGTTGCGAGCGTTGGTGCCTCGGCACCGGCGTTCGGTTGAACGGCCACGACGGCTCCGTGGCCGCAATGTGAGTGCGAAGCAGGGTCGCCTCAGATCGTCTTGAGATAGCCGGCCAACTGATCCGCCACCGTGCCTCAGCCGTCGTGAAAGCCCATCTCCTCGTGGCAAGCGTGAAAATCGCCGACTGCCGGCGAGGCCGCTGGAAAAGTCAGAGGCGCGGTTTTACGGTGCCGCTAGAATCGACCGGTCCGAGGATCCGTTTTGACGATCACCATGTACGGCATTACCAATTGCGATACGGTCAAGAAGGCGCGTTCCTGGCTGGCGAGCCATGATGTTGCCTATCGCTTTCACGACTACAGGGCAGACGGGCTTGAAGCGGATCGGCTGAACGGCTGGTCAGGCAAGGTCGGCTGGGAAATCCTGCTCAACAAGGCGAGCACAACGTTCCGTGAACTGTCGGAGGAGGACAGACTGGGCTTGGACGAGAACAAGGCCAAGGCGCTTATGCTGGCCAAACCGACGATGATCAAGCGTCCGGTGCTGGAACTTGGCGACAGGGTTCTCGTTGGCTTCAAGCCTGATGTTTATCAGCAGGCGGTGAGTGGGAAATAGAACCGACCCGCCATGATCCGTCGCGCGCCCCTCTGTCCTGCCGGACATCTCCCCCACAAGGGTGGAGATTGGCAGCTTAGGCGCTCCGCTCGCCACTGCGACCTTGGAGATTGGCGAAAGCCGGCGACATCCGATCTCCCCCCTGTTTGGACCGGAGACATCGCGCTCGTGTCCTCGAATGGCATCCGGAACCTCCCGGCGCAAAGCGCGCCAAACTGTTCGCGATGTCCTCGCACACCTGTTCGCGATGTCTCCGGTCGATAGTGTGCTGAAGGTTCTGCAAAAAGTTTTGGAGAGAGAACGGCGCTTGCTCTGAGGGGCGAGCGGCCATGGCACGGTGGTGACGTTGCGATCACCGATTCCCGTGGAAGGGGAAGTGCCATGACCAATCGAGACGTTAGACTGAGCAGAGGCGAGTTGAAAGCGTT